>JAJTXZ010000026.1 GCA_021463195.1 Anaerolineae bacterium | reverse complement strand
TGAATTCACCGCAACAAAAACACAAAACGTCCCAACGGATGTTAGTCCGCGCAGGCGGACTTGCGCTCTCGTTGGCGCGATTTCTAATCGCCTCTCTGCGAGTACGGAAATTCGCGCAAACTTGATATAAAATAACGCGTGATGAACCAAGAGCTGCCCTTTGGTCTCTGGCTCAAAAAACGGCGCAAAGCGCTCGACCTCACGCAGAGCGCGCTGGCGAAACGCGTCGGCTGCTCGACGGCGACGATTGAAAAAATCGAATCGGAAGAGCGCCGCCCTTCGCTGCAAATCACGGAATTGTTGGCGCGCGCGCTCGAGATTCCGAGTGAGCAGCGCGCGGCGTTTCTGCGCGCCGCGCGCCATCTCGACGCGCCAAAAGGGCTGACGACAATTTCCCCCATCGTCACCCCGCCACCCAAAACAAATGTGCCGCTTCCGTCCACGCCGCTCGTTGGGCGCGAGGCAGAACTCGACGGCATTCGCCATCTGCTCGCCAACGCCGATTGCCGTCTCATCACGCTCATCGGTCCCGGCGGCATTGGCAAAACGCGGTTGGCAATCGAATTTGCGCTGCGGCAGCGCGAACTTTTTCCCGACGGCGTATTTTTCGCGCCGCTCGCCTCCATCAATGCGCCCGAATTGATTGTCCCCGCGCTTGCCGACGCGTTCGCGTTTTCATTTTCCGGACCCGTCGAACCCAAGGAACAGTTGTTTGAGCATCTTGCGCGCGCGCAAAAAAATTCCGCGCTGCTCGTCCTCGACAATCTCGAACATCTGCTCGCGCCATCATCGGCGACGACAGATTTGATTGTCGAACTGCTGCGCCGTTGCGCGCACCTCAAAATTCTCTGCACCTCGCGCGAACGTTTGAATTTGTATGGCGAATGGCTCTTTGATTTACACGGTTTGCCGCTGCCACCGCCCGACGATGCCGACAATCTGGAAGCGCACAGCGCGACGGCATTGTTCCTGCAAGCCGCGCGGCGCATCCACGCCGATTTTGTTTTGAGCGACGCGGACAAGCCCGCGCTGTTGGAAATTTGCCGTTTGTTGGGAGGCGTTCCGCTCGCGCTCGAATTGGCGGCGGCGTGGGTGGGCATGTTGTCGTGCCGCGACATTGCGCGCGAAATTCAAATCAACATTGATTTTCTCGCGGTGACGATGCGGAATTTGCCCGAACGGCATCGTTCGCTGCGCGCGTCGTTTGACCACTCGTGGCGCTTGTTATCGGACGACGAACGCGCGGCGTTGATTGGGCTGTCGGTTTTTCACGGCGGCTGGGAACGCGCGGCGGCGGAGGAAATTGTGGGCGCGCCTTTGCCACTGCTGGCGTCATTGGTTTCCAAATCACTTGTCCACTGCGCGCAAAGCGGACGCTATGATTTGCATCAAATGATTCAGCAATACAGTTTGGCGCCACTGCAAGAGTCGCCCGCGCGCGCCGTTCAGTTGCGCGACGCGCACAGCGCGTATTATTTGAATTTTGCCGCCGCGCGCGAGGGGGCATTGAAAAGCGCGGGGCAGCAAGCTGCCGTTCAAGAAATCGTGGGCGAATTGGACAATGTGCGCGCGGCGTGGGCGTGGGCGCTCGAGCGCGAAAATTTTGACGCGCTAAATGCTGCGGTGCGCGCGTTCGGCTATTTTTTCGAGACAAGTGGTTTGCTTTACGAGGGCATCGAACATTTTGAACCGCTCGCGCGCGCGTTGCAAACAAAACATGACACGTCGACGCGTCAACGCGTCTTGGGGCAAGCGCTCTCGCAACAGGCGCTCCTCTGTTTTCGCACGGGACATTTTGAACGCGCGCACGCTTTGTTTGAACGCGCGTTGGAAACGCTGCGTCCGCTTCAAGACCAAGCGATGTTGGCAGATGCGCTGGTCTATTTGGGCACTATCGCCCATTTGATTGGGGATGTTGAACGTTCGGAGAAATTGATTGCGGAAGGTTTGGCGTGCGCGCAGGCGACGCATCAAGAATGGTTTGTCGCGTTTGCGATTTACAATCAGGGCTATCTTGCCGATTTGCGCGGCGACTATGCGCGCGCTCGCGCGAAAAAATTAGAGGGCATTTCTATCTGGCGCAAATTGGGTGACCCGTACGCGCTCGCGTTGAGTTTGAATTATCTCGCGCTCACGTTGGCGCCGTTGAATTGTTTTGATGAGGCGCGCGCCGCGCTGCAAGAGGGTTTGGACTTGGCTCAGCGGACGCGCAATCGTTGGGGCGTGGGGACAGCGTATCGGCATTTGGGTTTGGTTGAAATGCGCGATGGCAATTTGGCGCAAGCGGGGATATTTTTTCAGCACGCGCTCGAAACGTTTGGCGATTATGTCGTCGGGTGGGACATTGCGCAGACGAAAATTTATTTGGGCGAGTTGAACGCGCGCGCGGGGAATTTGGCGAACGCGGAAAAACTTTTGCTCGAGAGTTTGCGCTTGGCGCAAGAAATCCATTCCGCGCCGCTGCTTTTGGACGCGCTGCTCGAATTGGCAATTTTGAAAACGCGCGTGGAACGTTGGCTGACCGTCATTGCCGCGCATCCCGCCGCCACACGCGAAACGCGCACGCGCGCGGCGCAACTGCGCGATGAATTAGCGAAAGGTCACGCGCGTCGCAAAAAGGAACGCGCGTGGACGTTGGAAGAGGTTTTGGAGGAAGCGCTGCATGCTGGTACGGATATGACATAACTTTGTTTGAAATGATAATAAAAGCTCAAAAAGGCAGGTATGCCAGCATCGCCACATGATCAGCAGGAATATCGCAACTATGAATGATTCTACAAAACTGGCGCTCTGTCAGAGTGATATTGATGTGTGAGCATCCCCAGATGCGGCGCCTTGCACACCGCATGTAGGCGTGCTGACTCGTCAATTTGAGATTGACAGAGTACTAGTACTCTGTCTACTTGATTTCGCGGGGTTGTCATTGCGAGGAACGCCTTCCGCGACGAAGCAATCTCTCCTCGCGGCACCTAACAATCTCTGTTTGACAGAGTACTAGTTCAAACCCAGTTCGGCGCGCATGCCGACAAATACGTCACCGGTACCGTCCACGCGCAAGGCGCAGCCAGCTGGATTTGAGCAATGCAATGCTCATCGGCGAAAATCTCAGCGGCTATAATCTCAGCGGATTCAATCTGAACGGTATCAGGTTGAGCCGAGCCATCTTGACCGGATCGAATTTGGCGGGCGCCAAACTGCAAAGCGCGTGGTTGGATGCGGCAAATCTCAGCGGCGCGAACTTGAGCAGCGCGAATCTGCAAGGCGCGCACACCGCCGGCGTGAACATGCAACTCGCGGCAAGACCGTTAGCGCAATCCTATAGACCTTCAGGTTTGGTCTTGGAAAGCTATGCCAAGACCCTTCGGGTTTCCGAAAACCCGAAGGGTCTGACAGACCAAAACCTTTTCTGAACCTCTATAGCATCGCAAGACGGTGGAGCAATCGCTCCGCCGTTTCTCATTTCCCCTTTGTCTTTGTTGCCGTTTTCTTTTTCCCCGTCGCGCGTTTTGATTTCGGCGACGCCTTGACGCTCGCTGCCGGCGCTTGCGGTTTTTTGACGCGCGCTTTTTTCGCGGCGGCTTGACGCTTGGGCGCTTGCGCTTTCGGCGGATATTCCACCGACAAGATGCCCAGCGCGCCCGGACCCGGCGAAGCGAGCCACGTCAAAACATTTTGGCGTAATGTATTCGCGGCGTCGTTCAACGCTTGCGCTTCGATTTGACGCGTCGCCTCTTCGCAATGCCAACGCGCGGCGGTCTGCGCTTGCGCGTCGGACAGCGAGGTGGAATGTTTTGGCGCGGTCGCGTAAAACCACGGAATCACCGTCTGCGTCAAAATTCCGCGCGCCGCGTTCCCGTCTTGCGCTTCGAGTTTGCGAATCGTTTCTTCGACGAACCAACGCGTTTTGGCGAGCGGCAAATGTTCAGAGGTCGGAGTTGTGACGGCGGGCGGAGCAACGATGACGGGCTGCGCGGGCGCGGCAGTTTGAATCCAACGCGCGCGAAAATCGTTTTGCAATGCCGCGCGCAAATCATTCACCAATTTATTTTTGTTGGAAATACTCCACCCGTCCGGGTCGTCCTGATTGCGCTGCCAGCGAAAGAGACACAACGCCTGAATCGACTGATTCGCCGCGTTCGCGTTCCACGCATTGATTTCGGCGTACGCGCGTTGAATCCAGGTGTGGTCGCGATTTTCCCACGGCAAATGCTGCGACTCGGTAATCAGCACGGGACGACCGCGCAGCGCGGCAGGCACGACGCCGAGAAAATCGCGGTAGGCGCGAAATTGCCAATGCCGCGCTTGAAAAGGCGCCGGCGCGCGTTCGTCGCTTTCCACCAATGCCGCATCCTGCGGCGCGCTGTGATTGCTGTACGTGTGCAGCGCCAACGCGTCGGGCAATGCTCGGCGCTTGAGGCACTCGTTCAAAAGGTCGCCGAAATACGTTACCCAATCGCCTGCGGGATTGGCGGGATACGCGGTCTGATTGTTCCACGGCCCCGGCGGCGCAGGCATCACCCAATCGTCCGCGTGTCCGGGAACATTTTTGATGGTGGCGCGGCATTTGGCAAAACATTCGCCGTAACGTTCAGGCGTAATCGGTTCTTCCTCCGGGCTGCCGTTGCCGGGGCGCTCGCCCTGTAAATTCGTTTCATTGCCGATAATCCAAATGTGCGCGCCTTGCGAATTTGCCGCATATTGCGCGCACGCGGCGGCGAACGCGTCGTATTGCGATGAAAACGGCAGCGTGCCTGCCGAGCCGTACCCGTTGTTCAAACGCACGATGACGCCGTGACCCGCGTTCGACAGCGCGGAAAAATCGCGCGGTCCGTCCGTCGCGACGACGGAAAAAACAATCCACGCGCGTTTGCCCGCGTCGGTGAAAAATTGCTCTGCGCCCTCATCGTGCATTCCGAAAATGTGTTGGGGAAGTTGGGAGAGATCCATAATTTCATTCAAGGGACACCGATTACACAGATTTACACAGATAGGACTTTCGCTTGTCATTTCGAACGCAGTGAGAAATCTCGCACTTTCCCACTGAGATTTCTCGCAAAAACGGCTCGAAATGACACTTGAGCGCAAGTCCTGACAGATAAAGAACAGTAACGCACATGGTTTTGAAAATCTACGGCATCTGTGGCATCTGTGTCCAAAAATGGAATGGGCTAGATTACGCGCGCGGGATTTTCAGCGCCTGTCCAGGGCGAATCAAACTCGGATTTTCGATATCGTTTGCGGCAACCAACGCCGCGACGCTGACGCCGAACTTGCGCCCAATCGCGCTGAGGGTGTCGCCGCCTTGAATGGTATAGGTTTCAGCGGTGGGTTGTGTCGGTTCGACGCGCGGCTGTTCGGCGGGTTTTTCCGGTTCCACGCGCGCGGGTGTCTCGGGTTGCGCAGGCGCTGTTTCGCGCGCGCCGAATTGTCTGACGAACGGCGCATCGTTCGCCAATTTATCAATCAACTTTAATTTTTTGTCCGCGTCCAAACCGTTCACCCACGAATCGGAATACCAATTCGACGCATACAAGAGCCATGGGCACACGCTGAACAAATAATCGGGCAGCGGCTCGCCATTCGAAATCGTTCCGCTGCGGAACCATTCGAACATTTCGTAATGCCAGTCAGTCCATTTTTCAGCGTCCACCGGCGACATCGTCTTGTCATCCGCGTTTTGATACAACCAACCGCCTTCGCCGCCAATCATCGGCGGCACGAAACCGATGCGCGTTTTGAACCATTCCGCAATCGCGAGAAAACGCAAAACGGCGGTGTCGTCTTGCATCACGGTTTGATTGGGATACGGATAAATGGGCGGATGATTCGCGCCGTAATTGTGCAGCGAAAAATACATTTTCTTTTTCACGTCATCGGACGCCGTCATCACCGCCGCGTCGAGGAATTCTTCCGCGAGAATTTGCAGACCGGGATAGCCGCCGCCTTCGACCACCGCGTTCGCGCGCAGGTTCCACAACCGTCCAAAATGTTCGGGATTGTCAAAGCCCTCGCGTCCATCTTCGGGTTCGTTGAAAATTTGAATGTAGGGCGCAATGTCCATTTTGACACAACGCTGCGCGAACTTGAACCAAAAGTCGGGCGCTTTGGGTTTTTCGCCGCTGGCATAGACACGCATGTTGGAATAGATGCCAAATTCTTTTTGCAGATATTCGGCGACGCGCGTCGTCTGCAATTCATCGCCCGCATAGACGACCGCCCATTTCATTTGCATCTGTTTGAGAAACGGCGCATAGCCCTCGACATTGCTCTGCGAAGGGTCAAGCACAAAATGCAGCCCGCGCCCATTGTCGTTTTCGGGACGTTTGAATGAGGCGAGATGCGGGTCGGAAGGTGTGTTGGACATGTGAGAATTCTCCTTGGGTCGTGCGATAGCGCAATCGTGCGATAGTGCGGCTTGAGACTTGGGACTTGCGATTTGCCATACGCCATCACGCGACGCTTATATTTCCGAAATCGCCTTGCTTGCAAAAGACCGCGCCGCCGGACCACATTTGCCCGACGTAGCTCGCGCCTTGCCATTGAAATTCAATTTCGTCGGTGAGCGGGATGCCCAACTTTTTTTCGATTGCGAATTTGGCGAGCGCGGCTTCGGTGTTGAGCGGAATGCCGTATGTATTCGCCAGCGCGATTTTCGCGGCGACGCCCAAATCGAATTTATCGAGCGGAACGATTACAGGCGCTTGTTGAAATTTCAAAAGGTATTGCACGTGCTGGCGCAATGGCAGCCCCAACCCAACCACCTTGTCGCCGCCGCGAATAAAGATGGTGTAGGGACCCGCTTGATTTTTGTTTGGGTCAAAACTGGAATCGCCGCTCATGTCGAACTCGCAATAACCCGCGGGCGTGGTCAGCGCGAACGCCTCTTCGCCGGGGAATGCTTGAATCACGCGCACGTTCGCCAGCGCGCGTCCGCGCGCATCCACGACGCCGACCATGATTTTGATGCCGTTCTTGGATTCGGACGCTTCGCGATCGTTCGGATTCTCCGGGTCGCGATTGTCCTGAAAATACGCTTCGACGAGCCGATACGTGGGATTCTCCGCCGCGACAATCTTGATATTCAGTTTGTCGAGGCGCGGGTCCCAGAAACGAATGGATGGTGATTGCATACAGTTGCCTCCTTGGAAAAAATTTTTTATGCGCCAGAGACCTTTGAGGTTTTTCAACGACTCGTGAATTCAAACATCCGCCTCAAAAACCCAAGGTCTCGCGTTACTACATGTCCAGCACAAACGCCAATGTATCCTCAATCTCTTTCATCATTTGATCCGAGAGTTTCCCAAGCCGCGTTGTCAAGCGTGATTTATCCAGCACGCGAATTTGACTGCATAACGCGACCGAATCCTCTTTTAATCCGCCTGCGTCCGCAGTCACCAATACACTGCCCACCGGATTCAGATTTGTCAAATAGATGTCACCCTTCTGCATTGAAATCCTCGCGTTTCAATCCTTCTGCGTAATCCGTCATCCCTGTCTCCGCGAGTTGTACATCTTCGTCCGCGCTTTCCGCATACAGTTGCGCCAAACGTTCTTTATCGAGAACGCGCGGCGCATAACGTTTTCCGTTTATGCCATAGCGCACGCGCAAGAAACGCACGAAATCCAACACCTCGACGATTTTTTCGTCGGGCAAGTCTTCCAGTTCGGCAACAATGGTTCGAACAATCATATTCGGTTCGCTAATCATGTTGCTCTCTCCTTTCGGTCCGATTATATAACGCGCGGGCAACGGGACGCGGACAACGGATATTGTAACGGATGAACGGATGTGCGCGCCCCCATCCGTTCATCCGTTCGCGTTGTATGTCAACGCACCATCCGTTGGCAGCCCTCCTCACGGCGTCGGACTTGCTGCGGGCGTCGGCGTCGGACACACATTTTTTTCGCGCAAATACTGCACACGTTCTTCGCACGTCAACTCGCGCCCGATACGGTCTTTGGCAAGTTTCGCCAAGGATTGAAGATTCACTAAATAAACTCGCACCGTTCCGTTCTTGGTCACGGTGGCAAGCGTGTCGCCATTCTGCGAGTACCGAACGTTAATGATTTCGGCTCCGTCGCCACGAAGAATGGACAGTTGTTCTCTCCTTGCTATGTCCCATACACGCGTCGTCCCGTCGTTGCTTGCCGTGACAAGTTGAGCGCCATTGCCCGGGGAAAATTGCGCGGTATTGACGCCCGCAAGATGTTTCTGCAAGTTCGCAACTATTTTTTGATTCGCGATATCCCACACTCGCGCGGTTCTATCATTGCTCGTAGTCACAATTTTCTTTCCATCTGACGAAAAGTGCGCGCTGGTTAAATAGTCTTCATGCCCTGCAAAGGCGATGATTTCCGCGCCCGTCTCGGCATCCCAAATCCGCGCGGTCTCATCGCCGCTTTTGTCTCCTGCTGGACCCGCCGCAGTGACAATCCATTTTCCATCGCCTGAAAATTCTGCATAAGCAACCGATAATTTATGCCCGCGCAAAGCGACAAGTTCTTGCCCCGTCGCCACATCCCAAACGCGCGCGGTCTTGTCATCGCCGCCTGTAACTATCTTGCGGTCATCGGTTGAGAACTGCGCGCTATGCACTTGAAACTTGTGTCCGCGCAAAACGACGAGTTCTTTGCCCGTATTCGCATCCCAAATACGCGCAGTTTCATCCGCGCTGGCTGTCGCAATTTTGGCGCAATCATGTGAAAAGCGCACACGATTGACGGGAGCGCTATGTCCGCGCAAAGCAACCAGCTCTGCGCCATTCTTCATATTGCGAAGCGAAACGGTTGCGCCGCTCGCAATCGCTATTTTGTTTTCTTGAAAACAAAAGTCCGCGTCAACGACTTGACTCTCTGGTAAGCGTACCACGGCGAGTTCCTTACCGCCGGCAAGATTCCAGACGCGTGCCGTGTCGTCATCACTTGCGGTAACAATCCATTTACCGTCGCGCGAAAATTGCGCGTCATTTATCATTCGCTCATGCCCGCGCAGCACGCCAAGTTCCTTGCCCAAGAGATTCCACACGCGCACAGTATGGTCATCACTCATGGTGAGAATTTGTTGGCTGTCAGATGAAAATCGCGCGCCTCGAAGACTGGACGTATGTCCACGCAGCACGCTAAATTCACTCGCATCTGTGTCATTGAGCAGAGCCGCAACCTCCCACACACGCGCCGTGCCATCCACACTCGCCGTGACAATATATTTGCCATCCGGCGAAAACTCGGCGCTCTCAACCGAATTGTTATGCTTACCCAATAATGCAAGTGGCTGCCCGCTCGCCGCATCCCACAGCCGCGCTGTCGCATCCCAACTTGAAGTGACAATCATGTTGTCATCGGGGGAAAAGTGCGCACCCTGCAATCTATCGCCATGTCCGCGCAAGACTGCAAGCGGTTTACCATTGGCGCTATCCCAGACGCGTGCTGTCAAGTCATCAAAACTCATTGTCAGAATCCACTTGCCATCATGCGAAAACTCGGCGCGGTTCACCTGTCCTTCGTGACCGCGCAAGACTGCGAGTGTTTCGCCATTCGCCGCATTCCAGACGCGCGCGGTTTCATCCATGCTTGCTGTTACGATGCGTGTGTTGTCCGGTGAAAACTGGGCATCGTTAACTCGGTCTCGATGTTCCGCCAAAATAAAAATTAACTTGCCGCTGACAGCATCCCACACACGCGCGGTATTATCCCAACTCGCAGTGACAATGCGCGCGTCGTCCGATGAAAACCGCGCGCGCCAAACATAATCCGAGTGGGCGAGAGTCACAAGTCGCTTTCCATCTGAAGCATTCCACACTTGCGCCGTTCCATCTCCGCTTGTCGTAACAACGCGCGCGCCATCCGCTGAGAATTGGGCGCTGTTCACACCTCTCGGCGCATGTCCGCGAAAAACAGATTCAAGTGGATATTTGGCAAGCAGTTGGCGCAGCGCATCTTGAGACTCGAATGTGCTGCGATTGGGTTCTTGGTTGATTTCGGCGGCAAGCAAAACGGCTAAATCGGGATTTGATTCAAATTCGCTTTGCGCCAACGCGGCAAGTTCGCGCGAGCGCGCGATTTTTGCTTCTGCCTCTGCTGTCGCTTTGGCTTGTTCCGCTTCGACCGCGCGTTGGTCCGCATTGGCTTGCGCGGTGGCTCTCTGGTTCGCTTCTTGTTGTGCCACACCCTGTTGTTGGAATGCAAAACACGAGGCGAGAATCGCAAGGAACGCAAGAAACGAAACGCCCGCAATCGCAAAACGCAAGACACGCGCGCGCTGCTTTTCCGCCGCCGCGCTTTTTTCCGCCGCGCGCCGCGCTCCTTCCTCTGCCTCGGCGCGCTGTTTCTGCTCCGCCGCCAATGCTTGCGCCTGTTCCAACTCTTTTTGCCGCGCCGCTTCCCTCTCCGCGCGTTCGCGTTCGCGCGCCGCCAGCGCCGTCTCGACAAATTCTTGCGCGAGTCCGCTCAACACCAATTTGTTCTGCTGTAATTTTTCTTGCGCCGTCGCCAAACGCGCGCCGCGATACAAATAACTCTCGTCGCGTTTCTGTTGCTCCCATTCTTGCGCGTCCTGCGCGATTTCGTTTTGCAGCGCAATCGCATCGCGGTTCTCGTCCACCAACCGCCGCAGCCAGTCCCACGCGTCAATCAAGCGTTCGTGCGCCAGCGTCACCGTCTCTTTGCCGTCCTGTTCGTCCGTCGTGATGAGCCGCGCATCCGCCAGTTCACGCACCAATGCTTGCACGCGCGCTTCATCCGCGCCTGCGGGAACGAGTTCGCCAAACCGCGCGGTGCGTTTCGTGTCCTCGCGCCCGCGTCCGATTTCGATGAGACCGCTGAACACGCTGCGCGCCAATTCCTTTTCCGCATCGTCCAGTTTTGCAAACTCCGCGTCGGCATGACGTTCCAATGCCTCATGCAAACCGCCGCGCGCGGTATAGCCGTCGAGCGTCAATTCCCCTTTTTGTTTTTCATGCTCAAACAAATCTTGCAGCGCGAATTGCATCAGCGGCAGCGCGCCCGGCTCGCCGCGCACGTCGTTCACGATTTGCGAAATCAGCGCGGGGTCAATCCGCAAGCCCACTTGATACGCGGGCCGCGCAATCGCGCTCACCAATTCAGCGGACGACATCGCGCCGACTTGAATAAATTGTTGATTCACCAGCGCGTTGAGATTCGGATACGACGCGCAGTTGCTGACGAAATCGGAGCGCAGCGTGAAAATTACCAGCACGCGTCCGTTTTCGACTGTCGCCGCGTGCGTGAGTTGTTCTAAAAACGCGACGCGTTCGTTTTCGCGTTCAGGCGAGAGTTGGGTGAAAATTTCTTCGAATTGGTCAATGACGAGGACGGCGCGTTGATTCCGTTCATCGGTGAGCGCCATGTCCGCCTGTTGATTCAAAAAGGTGGCATCGGTCAACCCGCGCGTCGTCATGGCGCTCCGCAAATCGGCGTTGCGCGCGAGTTTCGCCACCGCGAGTCCGAGTTCGTCGAGCGGCGCGCGTCCGGGCTTGAACGTTTCATACAACCAATGTTCGCTGCCGAGGACGGGCGACCACAAGGGTGCGCCCTTACGCAACGCGGGAATCAATCCCGCGCGCACGAGCGAAGATTTGCCGCTGCCCGACGGACCCGCGATAAACAGCGCGCGTGCGTTCGATGCCGCGCTCGCCGCGACGCGCGTCACGAGTTCGGCGGTGAGCGCTTCGCGTCCAAAAAATTTGTCAGCGTCGCGTTCTTGAAACGACGCGAGACCGATGTAGGGCGAACGTCCGTCAAAGGGTTTGGTTTGATACTCGGTGCGGATTTTGTCGAGGAGGAGAACTACTTGGGCGGCGGTGATGCCCGAAATTTGGGTGATGTGGTCGCCAACGGCAATTGGACCGACTTGCGCGCTCTCGCCAATGGTCACGGTGTTCACGCTGCCGTGAATGATTTTATCGCGCGCGGCAAAGTTGATCGGGTCGGAGATAGAGTCATCCAAAGCGTTCGGCGTTTCTGGAACGGAATTACTATCAGACATGAGCCTTTGCTCCCTGACACAAAGTTTGACGACGAGGCGCGAGTAGCATACAACAGATTACGCGCTTTGAATAGGGGCGCGGGAAATTGTATCGTTTTTTGTATCGCTCGCAGGAATGGATGCGGCGAATTACAGATTTGCCGTACTGTTCAAGGAAAAACAGATGTCTGACACAAAAAATTTGGTTCAACAACAATACGGCGCGCACGCGCAAGGATACGTCACCAGCGCCGTCCACGCGCAAGGCGCGAGTTTGCAGCGTTTGGTGGAATTGGTGCAGCCGCAAAAAGATTGGCGCGCGCTCGATGTTTCGACGGGCGGTGGACACACCGCGCTCGCGTTCGCCCCATTCGTGCGCGAGATGATTGTTTCGGATTTGACGCCCGAAATGTTGGCGGCGGCAGAAAAATTTATTCGCGGCAAAGGGATCACGAACGTTGAATTTAAAATCGCGGACGCGGAAAATTTGCCGTTCGACGACGCGGAATTTGATTTGGTCACGAACCGCCTCGCGCTGCATCATTATCCCGACGCGCCGAAAGCGCTTCAAGAAATGGCGCGCGTGTTGAAACCGGGCGGCGTGTTGGGATTCACCGACAACACCGTGCCGCCCGACAAACAGACGGCGGGGGCGATCAATCACTTTGAAAAATTGCGTGACCCCTCGCACAACTGGTGTTATCCGGTCGAGCGCCTGCAGCGCCATTTCGAACAAGCCGGTTTGATCGTCACACACGTCGAAGCGAACGCGATCAAAGAGATGGAATTTGAAACATGGGCAGACCGAATGGGTTGCAGCGCGGAAACGAAAACAGAATTGAAGCGCTTGCTCGATACTGCGTCGCCCGCTGTGCGCGATTTTTTTATGCCGCGCGTCGAGGATGGCAGGTTGATGTTTTCGATACGCGAGACGATTCTGATTGCGCGCAAACAGTGAGGCGTGTCTACACAATAACGCAAGGCAACCAATTTCCGCGAGCGGGTGGCTTTATTCTTCCACCCGCTCGCTCTTTCGATTCCCGCTCATCTCGTTCATTCCAAAGTCAACGGAATCAAAAACCATTCTTGCGCGTCGCCTTCACTACACCAGCCGATAGGTTTCGCCGCGCCGATTGGTTGCACCTGCCACCAGACCATTTTGTGATTGCATACCGGATTCCCTGTGACTGTAATCACGGAACCCGACAACAAACCGTCAACGCGCGCGCTGTGCTGGTCTGGCTGCGCGCGAACATTTAATCCATCGGACGGAAGAACATAGGCTTGTTGTCCCGCGCCAAGATTCGTCAGCAATGCAGTCCCCATCGTGTCATAGCATGCCACAGCGGGTTGCATTAAACGAATAAAGTCATTCGCTCCCTCGTTCGCGGCAGTCCAACCTTCAATCACCCTGAAGCGGTGCGGGGCAACTTGTTCTTCTGTTCGACTGCGCCCGTACCACCAAACATGCGTATTCAACGCGTAGGGATACGCGCCATTCCAATTCGCCGGGCGCGGCAAAAGGGCGAGGACCGCATGTTCCGGAATAGGGCTGCCATCTACGAGCGCGCCATTCGGCGTCGCGCGCACGTTATTGCCACCCTTGCCAGGAATCACTATTGCCAGACTTCCGACCTGAAAATGTTTCAACATATTCATCTCCTTTGCTTATTTTTTCTCGCATCAAAATACTATAAAATTATTGGCTTGTCTAGAGATTTTTGGAACTTGTATCGCTTTTTTAGCGATACAAGTTCGCGCGCCGCGTAAAGCAAAAAAAAACCACGCAACATTGCGTGGCTCAATTCATTACGGCAACACCGTCACTGGAATTTCCAAAAACAGCGTCGGCATCAAACACGGCGGAGTGGCTTGGCGACATGGCGGGTCGCTCGTCGCATACAACTTTGTCTTGCCCGCGTTGAGCGCCTTGAAATATCCCTGCGTGTCTTGTGGAATCCCTAAACTCGCGTCGCGGCGCACAATCGTTTCGTCGCCCACGCGCACGTTCCAATCGCGCCCGCCCAAATTCAACAAAAAGGATTCGCCGACGCGCAACGTCACGCCGCGCTCTGCATTTTGCAAATTGATTTCACCGCCTGCGCTCGCGGTCGGCGCGGGTGTGCGTGTCTTGATTTGCGTGAGCGGGAGACTGGTCGTAGCAGGCCCGACGACGACCGCCGCGATTTGGGAAGACATGATTTGAGGGGTTTCCGAAGCGTTCATTTCCACTCCTGACGCCGGGCGCGCGCATCCAAACGCCAAAATCGCCATAAATGCGAGCCCCGGAATTAGCAAGAATTGGTGAAGCATACAGCAGAGATACTGTGTAGACGCTGGAAAGCCCAATTTAGTTTCACGCCCTTGACGCAAAATTTGTCCAGACCCCAAGGGTTTTCGAAAACCCTTAGGGTCTGGAAATCCGCTACGTTTTCGAGATGTGGGTAAGCGCCAGGCAAAATGCTTTGACAGTCCCACACACTCGACATAGAATAGACAAAGTTTATGAAATATCATATTACCACCTACGGCTGTCAAATGAACACCGCCGATTCGCAAAAAGTCGCATCCGAAATGGAAAAACTCGGATTGCGCGCGACGCCCGTTGCCGAAGACGCGGATGTGATTGTATTGAATACTTGCGTGGTGCGCCAAGGGCCCGAAGACAAAGCCGTGTCGCGTTTGCTTTCGCTCAAGCCCTTGAAACAAAAAAATCCCGATGTCGTTTTCGGCGTGATGGGTTGCATGGTCGGCGTGCGCGAACCGAAAGCGTTGCGCGAAAAATTTCCGTTCGTTGACACCTTCCTGCCGCCGTCCGATCCCAGCGCGCTAGTAGAGTTACTGCAAGCGCGCGGCGTGCAAGCTGAAACGGGGCGCGACGATTATTGGCTCGAACGCGACGCGACGGAAAATCGTTATGCGCTCCAAGACGCCGATTTCATTTTGCCCGCGCACGAACGCGGACAACTCGTCAGCGCGCACGTGCCAATCATTTTCGGCTGCAATCACGTCTGCGCGTTTTGCATTATCCCCTACCGGCGCGGCGCGGAACGTTCGCGCTCGATTGGCGAAATTGGCGCGCACGTCCGTTCCCTCGTCGCGCAAGGCGTCAAGGAAGTGACGCTGCTCGGACAAATCGTTGACCGTTACGGTTACGATGTTCCCGACGGGCCGCGCTTGCCCGAACTCTTGCGCGCGCTGCACGGCATTGACGGCGTTGAACGCATCCGCTTTCTCACTTCGCATCCGAATTACATGAATGATGAATTGCTCGACACGGTGGCGGAATTGCCGAAAGTGATGGAGCATATCGAAGTCCCGATTCAAGCGGGCGCCGATCAAGTTTTGAAACGAATGAAGCGCGGTTACACGACGGACGATTATCGCGCGCTAATCGCCAACATTCGCGCGCGCGTGCCGAACGCGAGCATTGCGACAGACATCATCGTCGGATTTCCTGGCGAAACGGAAGAACAATTTCAAGCGACGTACGACATTTTGCGCGAATTAAAGCTCGATGTCGCGCACGTGGCAATGTATTCGCCGCGCCCGAACACCGCGTCCGCGTCGCGTTTTCCTGACGATGTGCCGTCGACGGAAAAAGAACGCCGCCGCATCGCGCTGGATGAATTGCAGGCGGAGGTCGTCGGCGCAATCAATGCCAAACTTTTGGGGCAGACCGTCGAGGTGTTGGTCGAAGAAAAACACAAGGGGCGCTGGAAGGGGCGCACGCGCACGAATAAACTCGTATTTTTTGACGATGCCGCGCGCGAATGGAAAGGGCAGCTCGCTAATCTCAAAATCAATCGGACGGGACCGTGGTCTATGGTGGGCGAGTTAGTCAAGTAAATCAAGTTGGATGACGCAGAAAAAGCGGCGCGTTGAGCGCCGCTTTTTTTATGCTTTGCGATTGGGCTTTTTGGCGTGCGCGCGGAAAATCATTTTAATCGGCGCGCCGGTCAGTTTGAATTTTTCGCGTATCTTGTTTTCCAGATAACGCATGTACGAAAAATGCACCATGTCTTTATGATTCACGAAAAAGACAAACGTCGGCGGATTCACCGCCACTTGGGTTACGTAATAAAATTTCAGAACGCGTTTGCCATGCGTGGGCGGCGAATGCTGCGCCACCGCATCGCGTAAAATCTCGTTCAGATCCGTCGTGCTGAGCCGCGTCCGCAATTCCGCGCGCACGCGCAGCGCGGTATCCATCACCGCCGGAATGCGCTGGCGCAATTTCGCGGAGCAAAATAAAATCGGCGCGTACGGAATGAAATTAAACGCCGCGCGCACGCGTTCTTCGTACAACCGCATTGTGTCGGTTTCTTTTTCGACCGTATCCCATTTATTGACGACCAACACAATGCCTTTATTTTCTTCCAGCGCATAAGACGCGACGTGCATATCTTGACTGGTGGGCCCATCCACCGCGTCCAACACCAACAACGTCACATCCGCGCGCTGAATCGCTTTGAGCGCGCGCAAGCTGGAAAATTTTTCGATGCCCGGTTCGATTTTACCGCGTCGCCGAATGCCCGCTGTGTCAATCAACGTCACCGGTTCGCCGCGCCACAACACTTGGGTATCCAGCGCGTCGCGCGTCGTTCCGGGAATTTCGCTCACAATCGCGCGCTCTTGGCCCAAAATCGCGTTGAGCAGCGACGACTTGCCGACATTCGGGCGGCCCACAATCGCGATTTGGGGAATCTCGCTTTCTGTTTCGGGCGCGGCAGGCGGAAAATTGGAAACAATTTCATCCAACAAATCTCCAATGTTGGCGCCATGCAACGCCGAAATCGGATGCGGTTCGCCAACGCCCAACGCATAAAATTCCACCGCGTCCGCCGCGCGCTTTGCATTGTCCGCTTTGTTGACCACGAGATACACAGGCGCGTCCGCCCGCCGCAAAATTCCGGCGATTTCATAATCGTCCGGCAAGAGGCCCGCCGTCGCGTCGGTCAAAAATAAAATCGCGTCCGCTTCGTCAATCGCCAATTCCGCTTGCGCGCGCGCCAACGCGAAAAATTTCGCCGTGTCATTTTCGGCGACGGCTTCGCGTTCGCCCACGATGCCGCCCGTATCTACGACAACGAATTCGCGCCCCGCAAAATCCGCGTCGGCGTACAAACGGTCGCGCGTGGTGCCGGCAATATCGGTCACGATCGCCATGCGTTCGCCAACGAGCCGATTGAATAAAGTGGACTTGCCCACATTCGGGCGTCCGACGATTGCGAGGATGGGTTTGGTGGACATTTTTGATTTTCGATTTTCGATTTATGATTTTTGATTTCGCGGATTACGCGTAAGCAGCGTTCGCTAACGCCGCGTAATTTTCCACAACGCGCCGGGATGCGCGACCGGTTCGTCGCCAAACAACGGCACATCCAATGTCGTCACGCGTTCGATCCGATATTCGCCGCGCAGCGCATCCAACACGCGCGCCAGCGACGCGTTATCTTCAAGCAAATACATTGCGCGCTTTTCGTCTTGTGTAATCAAAATAAATTCGCGGAACGCCGCCGTTGACCAATCGGCGGGACGAAACGCGCGGCGTCGCGCGTACAAATCCAGCGCGCCCGAATTCAGCGACGCGCCGACAATCGCATTCGCTGGCGTCAGCTGCGCGATGGCGTCGAACGAGGCGCGCTGCGTTTGGCTCATTGCGCCAAACCGCGGCGGCGGTTCTTGCGTTACGCGCGGCAGCGTATGCCACACCCGCGCGAGATTTAATTCCAACGCAAGAAAAATCAAACTCGCCGCGGCGAACGACGCCCACGCGCGTTGTCTCGCCCACAGCGCGCCAATGACAGTCACGCTGCCGAACGCGATGTAAAACGCGATGATTGGAAATTGCGGAATCAAATCGCGCAAGCGCAGCGCCGCATACGGCAAATGAATCCATAACGTCGCGTTCAGCCATAACAACAGCGCGATACTTGCCAGACGCGCGCGGCGCGTATAAAAATAAATTCCGGGCAGCGCGAACCAAATCAACCAGCCAAATTCAGCCGCCGTCAAAGCGCGCGCCCCTATCGTCCACAGCGTCGGCAAAATCGCGTTAAACGCAAAGAGCGCGAGTTCTTCGGATTCCGGCGCGAGCCAACTGCCCAGATACATTTGATGATACCACAAGTCCGGCAACGCCACGATCAATGCGGACGCGCATAGAATAAACACATTGCGAACGCGCGCTGTCGCGTCAAAAAATAGCGGCAGCATGCCCACGCCGAGCGCCAACTGCGTGTGCCGCGTCTGATACGCCGCGCCCCAACAAATTCCCGCGAGCAATGCCCACTGCCACGCGCCATCGCGATACACGCGCAGCGCGCCATAAAACGCGAGCGTCGAAAATACTAACGCCTGCGTATCCACCATAGTCACGCCCGCCCAATTCACGATTTCGTACGACGTCAATAACAGCGCGCTCACGCACGACGCGATTACGATTCGACGCGTTTTGGTCTCGCGCCGCGTCAACTCGCACGCAAGCAGCGCGGACACTCCCGCGCTCAAGATTGAAAATAGCGGATTCACGACATACAACGCGCTTTCGCCGCCCAACGCGTACGCCAACGCGAACGCGACCGCGCCGCCCGGCGGCCACACCGTAATCGCGTCGCCCAGCGCGTTGAACGGCAAACGATAGCCAACATGCACGAGCGGGAACCATTCAATTTGTTTCGCGGCGACAAGCGAAAATAATTCAAACCGATGCGCGAACGAACCGCGCGCGTACAAGTCAACGCCCATTTGAACGTACCCGAACGGATCGCTGCCCGTCGCGCCAAAGGCGCGATGACCAAGATATTCCGCGCTCGCCCAAACAAATAGCGCAATGACCGCGCCCAGCGCGCCCAAGCGCAACGCCCGCGCGCGCGGTGGCAGCATTAGCGCGGCAAAGATCAATGCGCTGTACAGAAACGCCGCGCCGATAATAAATTCAAACCGAAGGAGCGTGCGTAAATCGGGCGGCGCATATTCAAAATAGCCCGGCACGACGCCGCCCGCAATCCGAATCCACGCAAAGCGGACAAGTAGCGCCGCGTACAGCAGCCAAAACGGCGCAAGCAGCGCGGGCGAAAAAATTTCACGCGCGCGCGGAATAAATTGCGCCACAACAAAAAGCGCCATCGCGACGCCAACCAGCCATAATGGCGCGCGCAGCAGTTGCGCGACAATGCCCAGTCCGAGCGCGTGAAGCGCAAGCAGAGCGCAAGAGCTTGCGAGCGAGAGAACGGTCGGTCGAGTGAGCGCAAGCGCGGAGAGGTTGTATGAAAAGAGGCGAGAAAACACGATGAGCGCGTAGGACAATTCTGTAAATTGTCCTTGAACGAGCAATTTATAAAGTTGCCCTACAAGAGTTCAATCTGATAATCTAGAATATTCGCGTCAAAACGATTGCGCTCAATCCAATCAATCACTTTTTCCAAAAGTCCGTGCGCGTAATTGGTATCATTCGACACGCACGCAAAGGCGAGGGTCGCGCGGTCAGGCGCGTCCAATTCAGCCACTTCTGCCGCCGACACGTTAAAAGTATTACGCACGCGCGCGAGAATTGGCTTGACGACATGCCGCTTGCCTTTGAGCGAACCGTCGCCAAAAATTTCGAGTTGGACAGTGCAAACGCCGACGACCATAAAAGAGAGAGACTGGAGACTGGAGACTAGAATTTGGAGCGCCGCGATTTAGTCTCCAGTCTCCAATCTCGAATTATGTCTCTCGCTCACCATACACGCGTTACATTCGGCGCAGACATCGCGTCCGCGTCGCGCGAACACATTTTTTCGCATACCCGCGAGTTTTTGAATTTGCGAATCGCTTAGCGGCAGTACGGGCTGCACCGAGTTTGCTTGCAAGGCAATCAGCGCGGAGTGTTCCAAACGTTCGAGCCGCATGTACGCTTCCCATAATGTTTTGCCGACAGTGACCGAGCCGTGACGTTCCAACATCAACGCATCGTAACGCGGAATAAGTTCGCGGATGCGTTCGGGACCTTCAATGCTCGTTGGAGTCGCGTAGGGCAGCGTGGGAATCGTTCCCAAATCGTACACCACTTCGGGCAAAATACATTTCGCCAGCGAGATGCCGACAAGCGTGCAAGAAATCGCGGACGGCGGATGCGCGTGCACGACGGCTTGTACCTCCGCGCGCTGGCGATAACATTCGAGATGCAGACGAATTTCGGAGGACGGAACCAATTCGCGCGCCGCGCCGAGATTCGCGCCGATTTTGTTGCCCTGCAAATCAACCACGAGCAACTGATCCGCGTTCAGAAATCCTTTGCTCAAGCCGCTCGGAGTGCAAAGCAAGCGGTCACTGCCAAGGCGCACGCTCAAGTTACCGTCGCCCGCCGCGATAAAATTTTTCTCCCACATCAATTTGCCGATGCGGACGATTTCTTCACGCAATGTATATTCGCTACGCGCGTCCATAATAATCGAGATTGGAGATTAGAGATTGGGGATTAAAGATTGGAGATTGCAGATACAGTCTCATTTTCATGGCGCGAATTTTTCCGTCAACTCGTCTGTAATTCCGTTTGCGCGCACAATTTTTTCATACACCTCGCCCGCTTTTTTCAACGTTCGCTGCTGCGTTTCATAGTCGGTGCGATACAGACCAAAACGCGGCGTGTATCCCTCCGACCACTCAAAATTATCGAGCAACGACCACCAAAAATAACCACGCACCACCGCGCCGCCTCGAATTGCCTCATTCACCGCTTTGAGGTGCGTTACCAGATAACGCGCTTGGTCATCGCGATCAGTTTCGACAAAGCCATTTTCCGTAATGTAAATCGGCTTGTTGAAAATTTTCAACCGAATTAACAAATCGCGGAACGCGTCAGGGCGCAAATTGCCTGCGCCTTCGAAAAAATGCTGCAATCGTTTCACATCCGTATCGTACACGCTGCGCGCAAAGACATCGCGCGTGTTCGACACATCGAACGCGGTGTATTCTTGATAATAATAATTCACGCCCAGAAAATCTTGCGTGCCGCGCGCTTCGGGAAGCGGCGTGTTCAGACCGAGCGGCAGCGCAAGTCGCCCTTCCTCAATCGCGGTCATCAGCGCTTGCCCAAAGACGCGCGTTCGCAGATTTGCCATCAAACGATCCAAAGGTGAACGCGGATTGTACGGCTCAAACACGCGCCAGTGATGGGCATATCCGACTTGGGCGTCGGGCCGTGCGCGTTTAACCGCGTGATACATTGCCGCATGCGCGCGAATCGTATTTTTCAGCACGCGCAAAAACGCGCCAAAATCTTTCTTCTGCGCGAGCCAAATCCCTGCGAGATAACATTGATACGCGTAGACATTTGGTTCGTTCAGCGTGATCCAATACGTGGCAAGTTCGCCAAATTCGCGCGCGGCGCGTTCGGCATATTGCGCCAACCATTTGGAAATTTCGGGATTCTCAAAACCGCCGCGTTCCGCCACCCACTGCGGACTGGTGAAATGATGCAGCGTGACGAACGGCTCTAAACCACGTTCGCGCAAGCCGGAAATCATTTCACGATAAAACGCAACGGCTTGCGCGTTCCATTCACCTTGCCGCGGTTCAAGACGCGCCCACTCAATTCCAATGCGCTGCGCGTTCATGCCCAACGCGCGCGCGCGGTCAAAATCCTCTTGCCATCGTCCGCCCCACCAATCGCACGCGACGCGCGACGAATCGCCGTTTTTGATATGCCCGGGCGTTTGTTCCCAGTCCCACCAATCGTTATTGCAATTTTGACCTTCGACTTGATGCGCGGCGGTGGCGGCGCCCCAGAGAAAATTTTTTGGAAATGCTAACATGCGAGGAGAGAGATTGGAGACTGGAGATTGGAGATTCAAGATTATTGCGAGAGTGAAATCGAATCAATGACACCAACAATCGAGGAACGCACGGGCGCGTTTGGCACGCCAATCACTTGACGCGTCGAATTGCCTTCTTGACACACGAGAACCGTGTCGCCAATACCCGCTTGCGCCGCGTCAACGGCGATGAAATCCTCTTCGGGTTTTTCATTGGCAAGATGCAATGGGCGCACGAGCAAAAGTTTGCGCCCCGCGAACGCGGGATGCTTGATGGTGGAAACGACCGTGCCGACAACTTTGGCGAGAATCATAGATACTCGATTTGATTTCGCATTTCTTCCGAGTCCACAAGTTCATAGAGCATAATCAACAAACCTATCAATTCCCCAATCCCATATTTGTCGGGATAACAAAACGCGATGCCCGCATGTTCGACATTGCCCGAGGCAATCTTTAAATAATCTTGGTCAAAAGTTACCATCACACGCCCCTCATCAAATGCCCAAGCTAACTGCGCTTCATCGGGGAGACCATCGCGACCAATATCTTGCGGGCGCACAGCATCAATTTCGCGTCGCTGCAAGCCGCGCAAAATCGGACGCGGAATATGCTCGTCCAGAAAAAAACGAATTTCAGCCACGCAGCTTTTCTTTCAAAATGGATGGATACTTGGCTTTCATTTCAGAGACAATTTCTGCTTCGCGTTTGAAATCCTGCTCAATCTCATTGCGATTATCATAGTAATACGCCATCGCGGCGTGAACATCCGCCAGCGTGATACTAGAAAACATATCTACAACTTCATCGGCGGTCTTGCCATGTTTCTCGTACCAAATCACAATATCCATCACGCGAATACGCGTCCCCGCAATCCGCGCTTTGCCGCCGACAACGCCCGGCGTTTTTTCGATATGCTGCGTCAATACATTTTCAACTGCCATATTTCACCTCATGCAAAAAAACTTTCGCCTTCCGGCAATTCCAATTCCACATTCTCCAGCGCGTCCGCTGTTTCCACGATTCCCACAATCGCCAAATCAACGGGACCGACGACGGGATACGTCGCCAACGCGGCTTCACGCGCGCGGACGAGAAAAACAAAATCGTTTTGCCCAGCGTCCACCACATCAATCGCCGCTTGCGGATGCCCGATTTTTTCGCGCTTGCGATTCATTAACTGCACGAGCAAAAGTTTCTCGCCCGCGAGCTGCTCATCTTTGATGGTGGCGACGACGGTGCCGACGACTTGGCCAAGAATCATGAAGATTGGAAATTCGAGATTGGAGACTAGAGATTGAGTCTCCAGTCTCGAGTCTCTATAATTTTCCCACCACGCGTCGGACAATCTGCTCCACCACATTCACATCCACGCTAGGTCCAAGACGCGCGATGACGCCGCTTTTCACTTTGGCAATCACCTCTTGCTTTTCTGCCGCGTCAAGTCCGCCGTCTACGGACACGCGGGACGGCACGGTCGCCGCCGCCAGAGTAGGCACGTGCAAATTCGCCACATCGGGCGATTTCAGGACAGAGGATGACGCGGGCGCGCCGTTCGTCACCTTGCGCTTGATGCCGAGTTTGTCCATCATCTCGCGCGCAACGTCGGTGATGTACACCGAATCATTGATTTCGATTTCAGTGACGCCGCGTTTTGCCATGTCTTCAATATCGCGTTCCGTGTAAAAAGTGCGTGACATATCATTTCCCTTGCAAATTTTCAATTGCCGCGACAGCCGCTTTTTGCGCCGCCATCATTTCCGCTTCGCTGCCCGACATCCACATCCGTCCGAAACGCCCAACGGATGAAACGTGAATCAATTTGACGCTCGCATATTTTTCCGCTTCGTTCGCCGCGAGATTGATGTATGCCGCGGGCGCGACTTCCATGATAAATAATGTTTCGCCCGCGACCAACATCGCGCCGCGTCGAAAACGATTCAGCAGTTGCACCTGATATGTATTGACATGCGTAATCATTTGCACCGACGCGACGCTCGGTTTCAGGCGATCTTCGGGTTTGAGATTCAACCGCTCGAGGACGATGCGCCCCGCTTCCAATACTTCCGCTTGTTTGAGCGAATGCACTTCAAACATCCCAAATTCGCGTTCGACAACTTGGGCGCCCGGTTTCGCGTCCGTGGATTTCACCGCGATATCCACGAGCCGAAAGACATCGTTACCCGGCGCCACTTCGACATATAACGACGCCATGCCTTCAATCGGCAAATCACCTTGCGTGATTGTTCCCACAAACGCGGCGTACTGCGGCTGCATCCGATCCAAATAACAATACGCGCGGAGTTCAAATTTATTTTCTGCCATGCGTCAATTTGACGACGGACAGCGGACGGCAGACAACATCGAAACGTCGTCTGCGGTCTGTCGTCCATAGTCAGCTTTGGTCATTCATTGCAATCCCAAGCGGAGTGATAAAAAGCGGTTTCGGCGGCGCAATCGTTTTGACGCCCGTTACGCGTTCGATTACAACGCCCATGCCGGGAAACATGCTCGCGCCGCCGACTAGATAAAGCGCATTGACCTGCTGTCGCGCGATCTGTCTGGCGACAATCGTGCCAACCTTTTCCATTACAGGTTCAATCAGCGGAAACAGGCGTTGTTGCTGCGCGGCGTCGGTTTTCAATTTCTCCGCCTGCTCAAACGAAATATTCAACGCGCCCGCGATAACGAGCGAAAATTGCGTGCCACCCGTCGGCTCATCGGCGGTGTAAACCACTTGTTCCTCGCGCAAAATCGCGACGCCCGTTGTGCCGCCGCCCACATCAACGACTGCGCCGTCGCGAATTCGCAACACAGCATTCGCCGCGCTCGGTTCGTCAATCTCATTCGTACACTCAAGTCCCGCCGCGCGCAGAACATTCGCCGTCGCGCGCACTTCGGCGCGCGGCACGCCAGGCGGATAACCAGTGGCGGCATGCGTGATTTCAAAACCGAGCCGCGTTTCCACGTCGCGTTTCAACTCTTTTAACAAATCAATCGCGCCGATGAAATCAACGACGAGACCATCGCGTACCACTTGGGCAAAACGATATGCGCCGACCAGCGGTTGACCATGTTCGTCGAGGACGAGAACAACCGTGTACGCCGTTCCCAAATCAACGCCAACATGAACGCGTCCGCGATATTCGACGCGCCGCGTTTGCAGCGCGCGCTCCACCGCGTCGAGTCGCGTTTCCAGTTCGGGATTCCAAGCTTGTGTCATCGCGTGCCGCGCACCATCCAACCGGATGTATCCGCCAACGCGCGCGTAGAGACATCATTCAAACGCGCGTCGAGCCACAAATTCCATAACGCGCGCCGCTCTAGACGCGCCGACACCGCGACCAGCATGCCGTACAAACGCGTAACCCGCGTAACCCGCGCCACCAGCGCGGCGGCATCCTGTTCATCGTCCAATACGTGCCAAAATAGCGCCGCATCGAACGGTTGCGCCGACGCGTTCAAAGCGCCCGCGCGCGATTTCAATTCGTTCAGCGCGTCAAGCCCATTTGCCAAAACAATTTCGGACGCGGCGGTTTGCGCGTCAAGAAATCGCAGCGTCGCGGAGGGCGCATCGCCCAAGATCAGCCAGCGCAAATTTTGATGCGGACGCAGCCATTCGAGCAGCGCGCGCATAATTTCCGTCGCGTCCAAATTCGCTGTCATCAGCATCCGCTACGCCTTGCGCTCAGTCGCGCGCGCCAATGAATTCGGCGTCAGGTCTTGAGAATAATGATGCAGCTGCGCGCCAAAGGTCTCGACGCGTTCGCCGCCGACACGCACATCCAACTGCCAAGTCTGGATAAAATCCAACGCGGCGGACGAAAAGCGCGTGTCCGCCGGAAAATCAAACTGCGCGGCGCCGCCGCGCCACGTTTCACGGAGTTCCGCTTCGGTAATGAATGCCATCGTTATTTGTTTTGCTTGGCGAGCAAGTCGCGGATTTCGGCGAGCAGCGTCTCTTCTTTGGTTGGCGCCGGCGGCGCGGGCGCCTCGGTTTGTTTGCGATTCGCCGCATTCACCGCTTTAATCATAAAGAACACGGAAAGGGCAATCAGCAAAAACGTGATTGTCGCCTGAATAAACGCGCCATAGCCAATCACCGCCGCGCCCGCCGCTTTGGCTTCCGCATACGTCGCAAAAGTTTTGCCGGACAGATTGATATAGAGCGAATTGAAATCCACGCCGCCGGTGAGCAACCCCAAAATGGGCATCAAGATATCTTGCACGAGCGAATTGACAATCGCGGTAAACGCGGCGCCCATGATCACGGCGACCGCCAAATCAATCACATTGCCGCGCATAATAAAATCACGAAATTCTTTGAGCATTTGCGCTCCTCCCTAAAGATTTATGAAACGGCGCGCTGGCGCGCCCGCCCTATTCCATTAGCCAATCCGTCAACGCATTTTTATCCACCAATTTACAGTCGTTCGATTTCGCCAAATCGCGCGCGCCGCGCGTAAAAAGATTATTTGTCACCACCATCGCCGCGTTGCAATGATAATGCGCTTTGCCCGCCACCGCGTCGCTGACGGCATGCCGCGAGACCGGATTCGCTTGACGCTTGACCTGCACCGCAAAACGCCACTTGCCTTTTTCGGCGATTAAATCCACACCCAGGTCGCCCGCTTTGCCGACGCGTCGCACCTGATAACCGCGCTGCGTTAACAACGCCGCGACAAATTCTTCAAACGCCGCGCCGTCCATTCGCTCAAACTGGACGCGCGCCAAGGGCAACTGCCGCCGCGCCGCGAGCCAGTGATTAAAAAAATAAAAATAGCCCGCTAAAAAAATCAAACCCGCGCTGACCGCGAGTATAACACCAATCGGGTCAAACTTGGCGACATCCAGATTCATCATTTGCGCCGCGGCGCGCTGACGCGCTAACGATAATCCCCTTCGCCTTGAATCGTATTCCGTTCCATCCGCGCCTTTAACTTGTCAAGATTAGCTTGGGCGATTTCGTCGAGCGATAAATCCAATTCGGTCGCGATTTGCGCGAGATACCACAACACATCGCCCAATTCATATTTTAACGCTTCGCGGTCCGCGTCCGCGACAACGCCATTTTTATCGCGAAAAATCTTTTTCACTTTGCCCGCGAGTTCGCCCGCCTCGTTGACCAAGCCGAGCGTGGGATACACCAACGGATGATCGGTATGCACCAACCGCCAGGTGCGCCGCGATGCTTTTTGGTAGACGTCAAAATTTTCCAACCTATCGCTCCTGCCGCGCATATTGAATCACTAACTTGAGCGCGCGTTCCAAATTATCCTGCGACAACAATTCGATGCGGTCGGCGTAGGTGTGCCACGTTCGCTCCAAATAATACATATCGTCCGATGATATGTTGACGGCATTCCACCCGTTGGCTTGAAAAAATGTTCCGTCCGAATTCGCCGTCATACGGTCGAACACAGTGATCGGTTCAACGCGTCGCAACCGCGCAAGCAAAGCCGCGTCGGGCTGACTGTACGGCGACGCCTTGAGCGCTTGACGGCCATCGTACACAAATTCGCCCACCAGCGGCAGCGTAAAAACCAAGCCGCTGCGTTCGCTCGACGCGCGCGCCGCCAAACCGCCGCGCCCGAGACTGTCAAAATTGATGACCTCTGCCACACGCGTATTATTTTGCGTGGCATATTCATAAAACGCTTTGGCGCCGCCCAAGCCGCTTTCCTCTTGGCCAGTGAACAAAAGCGCGGTGGGACGCGCGAGCTTTATTTTTCGCAATTCGTCCGCCACGACCAACAACATACATACCGCCGCCGCATTATCTGACGCGCCTTGATACGCCGCGTCGTCGAAAAATTTATCGTAATGCGCGGAAAAAATCGTAAAGGGGCCCGCCGCCGCGAACGGGACAAAAAAATTATCGAACCCGGAACCGTCAATCGGCAAACGTTGATACGCAATGCCGCGCGCATCCAAAAAATCGGCGATAAACCGCGCGCGCGCCGCGTTGTCCAATTCCGCAAACTGTTCGCAGAAACCGAACGCGCCGCGCGCGTCCAACGGCTGCGCGGGCGCGACAGCGTACGTCGCCGCGGCGTGCAAATAGCGCGCGCCGTCATCCAAAGCGTCGAAATTCGCCAGCGCCAACAATCCAAGATACGCTAACGCCGCAAATCCAAGCGCGCCAAGAATATATTTCACCTGCGCGCCAGGATTTCGTCTGACCCCTTGGATAAAACCACCGTCGTCGCCGGATTCAACATAACTTGATTGCGCTGCAAATGTTCTTTGATGGCGCGCTGCGCGTAGGCGGGGACCGTGCGAAATTGCCGCTTGGGTTCAAGAATCCAAATCCAAACTGTCAGATTCATCGCGTCGCCGCTCAACGAATCCAATAAAACTTGCGGCGACGGTTCGCGCGAGATACCTTGAACGTTACGCAACGCCTCCAAAATAAGCGCTTCGGCGCTTGCAAAATCCATGTCCAAGGAAAGACTCAAGTTCAAAGTTCGGCGCAGCTGCGAATGGATTGAATTATTGGTGACGACATTCGTCATTATATTCATATTTGGCACGACGACGCGTCGTCCGTCAAACGTGTCAATAAACGTCCCGCGCCAACCAATTTGGGCGACGATGCCTTCTTTGTCCGAAACCACAATCCAATCGCCCGGCTGAAAGGGGCGCGTGCCCATGATGAGCAGACCCGCCGCGAAATTTTGAATCAAATCTTTGAACGCAAAACCGACCGCGACACCCAAAATGACGACGGACAAACCAAAGCCGCCCAGAACCCAGATAATGCCTAACGTGATAATGCCATAATAGGCGCCCTGAATAATAAAATGTTCGACGCGCGGCTCTAATTTCAAGCTCCGCAGCGCGCGCGGCACTATGCCGCGCACGAGACGCGCTAGCAGATAGACGAGCGCGAGAATAAAAAGCGCGCGCAGGATGTTGCCGAGCGACAAATCAATGTCCGCCGGCAAGCTTGTCCCAGCTACGCCGGCAGCGCCCAAGATTTGATTTAGAATCTGCGTGAGGTCCATAACAACGCACCGACGCGGCGTTTACTTGACGCGCAGCGACACGGTTTGTCCATCATTAAGCGGCAGCAGCGTCGTCACAAAAGTTTCGTCCTGCATCAGCTGGTGTGTCGTCTCCAAAACCGCGCGCGTCGCCGCGTCCGTTTGATTCAGGATGCGCCCGTGCCAAAGCATATTGTCGTAAAGCAAAATGCCGCCGATGCGTAATTTTGCGCGCGCCACATCCAGCGCTTTGGGATAATCCTGTTTCTCGATGTCGCAAAAAATAAGGTCGAATGGCCCCGCATAGCGTTTGGCGCTCTCTAACGCGTCGCCGACATTAAATTCCACGCGATCGAGCAAACCCGCACGCGTAAAATACGCGCGCGCGCGTTCGACATTGCTCAATTTGCCTTCGGTCATCACCACGCGTCCGCCGTGGCCGACCGCGCGCGCAAACCACATCGCTGAATAACCGAACCCGGAACCGAGTTCCAAAATTTGTTTGGCTTGAATCGCGCGCGCCAAAAAGTCAAACATGCGTCCGACCTGCGCGCCGATGATGGGAAAACCTTGCGCGCGGCCGTACTCGCCCATCTCGCGTAAAAGCGGGTCAGTCTCCGCGAGCGTCTTTTCCAAATAATCATAGATTTGGGGATTTATAATTTCAAATTCGGTCATGCGGCCTCGTCCTCGCACGCGAAATACGCGCGGCGTAAAACCTTTCTGCCCTCTTCATTGTAATCAATATAGTACGGCTGACGGCGCGTAATCAGATGCGTCACATCTTTTTCATCGCCGGGACGAGCGTTATAGATGCGATTCGTTTCCGCGAGTTTTGCCACATTGTCGCGAATCGCGTGCACGTCGCCTATGCCCGCGCGATAAAAACCAGAGAACGCGACCATGCCGGTTTGATTCACATTCAAAGTCAAACCGCCTTGCAGCGGAATCCATGCGCCATTCGCCGGACCGTACTGTTTACCCTTTAGAGGAATCATGCGCTGCGCGCGGTATTGCACCACTTTGGCGTCATCCATGCGTCCCAATTCACGCGTAAAAATTTTCTCTTCGCCGCGCAAACGCAGCGCGCGCGACAATTCCTCCGGCGGCATCGGCGCCGCGACCGTGCCAGCCATGCTCAACAGTCCCAAACCCAAACCGGTCGAATTAGAACCCACCGTTTTAGTGTGAGGTTTAAAGAGGTTGGCATCCTTGACCAATAAAATGCGTCGTTTGGTAAAGACCTTTTTCAAAATCTCAAAGTACGCGCCTTGAAATAATTGTTGTTCCGCTTTGAACATCGAAAGCGCAATTACGCGAAAGACGGCATCGCCGGGCGGCGCGAGAAATAACGCCAACGCGAGCAATTTGCCCGCGTCATCGCGCGCTTGCGTCAATGCGTCGTCGGCGGACAATTTGGAATTGGCGCGACGCTTGAATTGAAAGATGCCGACCAAAATCTGATAAAACGCGCCGCTAAAGATTCGCGAAAAGTTGTGCGCCTCGGATGCCAGACGCGTCATCGGCGCCGTCGCGGGCAACGTCCACGTTTCTTTATAACGAAAGGTATTCACTAAATCGCGCAAAAAGGTCGCGCTGGCGGTTTCTTTGCCGCGTTCGACATACAAAATTTTGCCAAACTGTTCCGCCAAACGCGTCACATTGCTGCTCAAGGTCAAATCGCCGTCGGTCTCTTTGAGCATTTGCGCGCGCACGCTTGGAAATTGCAGCGTCGTCAACAACGCGGTGATATCGCCAAACGCTTCATGAAACGCGCCCGTTTCGGGATGAACCGAACTCCAGTAATCGGGATGGTGCGCGTCCAAAATCGCGTGGCCGCACTCGTGCGCCGCCACATCCGAAGACTCGCTAGTATAAAATGTGCGCTTGGACAATTCATCCGTCGCGTAAAAAAATTTGAGCGCGCGACGATCATAATACGCGTTCAAATCGCGCCCCGCGCGCGGCAGGACCGGCAGCGTCGCGCCCGTCATCCAATCATACTCTGCGCCAAAATAACGCGCCCAGACATCGTACGCGTGCGTGAGAATCACGGTCAAATGCGAAGTCACGAATCCGACTGTGCCCGGTTTGAGCCGTGTCAATTCACCCTGCGGCAATTCGGACTTGATATCAAATCGCGCGACGCTAGCGCCCGGCGCGGCGCTTTCCGGCGCGCTGCCGTTAATTCCGGGGTCATTCAAAAAGGCGATAAAGGGACGTGGGTCGCTCATGAAAAAACTCCAAGTTTGCTCAAATAACTTTTGAATTAGGTTCGCCGCGCGCAACACGCCGCGCGGTTCAGGACATCCAGGCGCGGCATAAATGTTTGGCGCCGTGTTCGTCCTGCATAATGTACCAAGCTTTGCCTTGCGCGCGCAATTTTTCCAGGTCCACCTTTTCGCCCGGTTGAGCGATATAGATTTGCCGCTTTGCGATTAATTTATTCACGTGGTCGCGGATGGCGCGCAGTTGACGCGGGTCCGTAGGTTTGACCTCATGCGCGACCAGATAACCGCGCGCATCGAATTTCAAATCGCCGTGCGCGCTGATTTGAACGCAAACTTGGCCGAGCTGGTCCAAGGCATCGTCAGCCAAGGCAACCGAGGTGGTGTATGAAAAATCAATGCGCGTGCTGCGCCGCGTCTGCGTGACGTTTTCGACGCGCAATGTGGCGTCCGGCGGCAGTTCCAACATTGGCCGCGCTTGATTCAACACTTGAGGCGCGTCAGCGACCTCAAAGTTTTGTGGCAATACAATTTCCATTCATGTTCCGCGCAAACGCCGTTCACGCGCGGGAGTAGACAAATCCGCCCCGGCTGGAAAGTCGCGCGTGTTAAACACGCGACCTCCCGCGCCGGATGAATCGTCAAGGAGAAATGTGAAACAGCTGCGCTGTTTTCCTTGTCGCGAAAATACTTAGCTCGCGCCGCGCCCGCCGATACTGCCTTTGGTATTTTGCGGCAAAATCATTTCCACGTCCGAATGTGGACGCGGGATGACGTGCACGCTCACAAGTTCGCCGACGCGTTTCGCTGCCGCCGCGCCCGCGTCCGTCGCCGCTTTGACCGCGCCGACGTCGCCGCGCACCATGACGGTGACAAAGCCGCCACCGACATATTCGCTGCCGATGAGCGTGACATTCGCGGCTTTGACCATCGCGTCCGCCGCCTCAATCGAACCAATCAGCCCTTTGGTTTCCACCATGCCAAGGGCAATCATATTGGGGTCTGCCATGTTCTTGCTCTCCTCCGAGAGATTTTGCGCGTGTGTTTCTTGCGGTGTCGAGATGCTTGGCATCTCGGAAACAACCATCGCGCGCTCTTTCGATTTTGATTTTCGTTTCGCCGCGCGCACCGCACGCGCGGATTTGTCTTGCGATTTTTGGCGAGGCATTCTAATTTTTCAAATCTTTTTCTTGTTCACGAATCTGTTCGATGCGCGTTTCTAAATCCGCAATAAACTCTTCAGGCACATATTTTTCCGTTTGTGTGTTCTGCTCTCGCGCCTCGTCGAACAACAATTCAATATCTAACGTAAGCGATTTCAAAACATCTGTCCAAAAACGTTTGCGAAATTGTGGCGTGTGACAGGGACCATCGTTCCCATTTTCAAAACGCGCGGGGTCTATGACCATCAATTCACTCGAGTCAATGCCGCGTTCCTCTGCTTGATTTTTCAGTTGTTCGCGCAAATCCCAATTGTCGAACCAGTGTTCCCCATAATCATTGTCGAGGATGAACAAGCGACCAATCCAGACTGCGGCGTGCCATTCGTTCAAGCCGAGTTGGTCAGCAATCGCGTGGTAACGTGGATTGATGACAAAGCAATCGAGATCGGGAAGGTAGTCGAAAATTTTTAGGGTCGTTGGCATGCTTGGCTGTGTTCAGACTTGCTCATACGCTTTCAAGAAATCATCTCTCGATATTCCCGCCTGTGTCAGAATCGTTCGCAACGTTGAACCCTTGAGCGTGCGATGATTCGGCATCGTTAACGGCGTTCGCGACCCATCCGCATTTTCTCTGACCATCGCAATATGATTGCCTTCCCGTACGATACGAAAGCCAAGGAGTTCAAACGCCCTGATGACTTTGGCTCTTGGCGCATCCACAGGAAACTTGGGCATCAGACTGGCACACCTGTTTCTGCGACGAACGCCTCCAAGATGGGTGGCTCACCTTCGGTAACCTCTTGCCCAAAGGTTTCAATGTGAAACTGGATTGCTGATTTCACGTCTGCGAGCGCATCTTCATATGTATCCCCTTCTCCAATGACGACGCCCTTGAGCCCGAGAGGGTACGCCACATACCCGTCAGAATGTTTCTCGACAATAATCTTGAATTGTTTCACCATAACTTTGTTTCCTTCTACTTGCACAAGATCAGCGCCATACGAGTTCACTTCGAATGTCGCGAGACGACGCGCGCACCGCACACGTGACAGGTTGGTCTTGCGATTTTTTACGAGGCATTACCCTATTGACGCGTTCTCATTTCAAGAATTAAGCGGCCGTTTTTTTCTTTCCCAAAGATGAGGCAAATCAAATTCGTTAGTTATTGTCGGCTTGTTAGGATCACCTGTGCCGATGAAAAGTCGCCCTGGTTCCCAATCGTCTACAACCTTTCGCATTATTTCTGTCGCTTGCGTTCTGACGCTTGGTCTTTTCTCGATTGGGGTTCTTTCTTCAAATTTATCGGAGCGAAAATGTAGATATCTGTCCTCACATTTATGCAGACCTGCGCTGTAAAGAAGTTCGCCTTTATAGAAAAGTGTCAATGCTAACGATGGAAATGTTGGATTAATATAGATACATCCAACTGATTCTTGCTTCCAGTCGCTCGCTGTCAAATGAATTGCTGCATTTCTGTCTAGTGTACGTGAAAGTGATGTTGAACAACACGGGCAATATTCGACTTCTAGCGGCTTGTCCAACAAAGTAAGTTTTACATTTCTCCCTAGCCACGCAACTTCATCCACCATTGCGTCAGCCCATTGGACGGGCGTACCAGTCAAGAGGTGATAAAGCCTTTGGTAAATTATTTTGCCACCCGTATTTTGAACAACTAATCTGACGGAGTGGATTTTTGTATGGTCACCGTAGGCACTTATGACAGCGAGAATATTTGGATTATCTAATCTGCATTCCTGTACAGTTTGTTCCCACTCCTGCTTATATTCCCGTATTTTCTCCGCTCCTAGTTCCAAGTGTTTTGTCTTGTCGTATGCGTTTGGACGATGATGTTGGTCATGTTCTTGCACACACAGAACAGCAATATTGTCTTCATCATTGTTTGCTGGATTACCGTCAATGTGGTGAAGGTTTGTCCCGATGCCACGCTCCTTGCAAACACAACAGACACTGAGATTTTTTGTCCGTATGCTTCGCTGTATTGGTTTGGGTATGGGTGGTCGCTTTGACGTCGTCATAAAATAGCCGCTAACTTATGTTTCACGCAATCTTTATCGCGCGGATTCAAGCTAACTTGCTTTCAACTCCGCCAACACCCTTTTCACAATCTCCTCAATCTGCGCGTCGCTTGCGCTCGCCGAATTTCCGCTCGACGCGGAAACATCAGGATTCCAATCGCGCACGCCATACGCAATCCGCTTGATATTCAACACATGCTTGACCGAAATGTTTTCGCTGAACACGCCGCCGCCGATGCCGCCGGTTGCGAGTGTCATCGAAGGTTCGAGATTTGTCGTGAAACCGACCGCGCCGAGTGTCGCCATTGTGTTGACGACGATGCGGAACGCGGGTTTTTCCAAACCGAACGCCATAATCACATTTTCATCGCGGCAGTGAATCGAAAGCGTGTGTCCATCACCGCCGAATTTCAAAAGTTCGATGCAGCGCTCGCATCCTTTTTCCCAACCGTCCGCGACGTACCAACCGAGAACACTCGTCAATTTTTCGCGCGAGAGCGGATATTCGGGACCGACGCCTTTCAAACGCGCCATCAAAACGCGCGCGTTTGATGGAACGCTGATGCCCGCCATTTGCGCGAGCGCTTGCGGCGATTTGCCAACGGCTTTGGGATTCGGCAAACCATTCGCTTGATGAATGATTTTGCTCATCGCCGCGATTTGCGCGTCGTCCATGAAATACGCGCCGTGTTTTTCCATTTCGCTTTGGAGTTGCGCCGCAATCGGCGCGTCGGCAACGACGGATTGTTCGCTCGCGCAAATCGTTGACCAATCGAACGATTTCGATTTCACAATCAATTCGGCGGCTTGCGAAATGTCCGCGCTGCGGTCAACATACACCGGCACATTGCCGGGACCGACGCCAATCGCGGGTTTGCCCGAACTATGCGCCGCGCGCACCACCGCTTCACCGCCGGTCGCAATCAACATGCTCACCGCCCAATGTTTCATCAATTCATTCAGCGCAGGCATCGTGACCGTCGTTAAACACGCAATCAATCCTTGTGGCATGCCCGCGCGTTCACCCGCTTCCGCCATCACGCGCACCGTTTCGCTCGTGCATTTCACGGCGGAGGGATGCGGCGAAATAATCATCGCGTTGCGCGCTTTTGCCGCGATGAGAACTTTGAACATCGCGGTTGAAGTCGGATTCGTCGAAGGCGTGAATCCCGCCAGCACGCCGACGGGCCAGCCGATTTCGACAATTTTTTTCGCGTCGTCGCGTCGAATCACGCCAACCGTTTTGATGTCTCTTAAAAAGTCCCACAGAAATTTGCTGCTGAATTCATTCTTGACGCGCTTGTGCGCGGGGACGCCGTACGTCGTTTCATCCGTCGCCATTTGCGCGAGGCGCGCGGCTTCGCGGTACGCCGCGTCCGCCATCGCCGCGCAAACCTTGTCCACTTGCTCTTGCGAGAAATGAAAAAACTCGCGCTGCGCGTTGCGCGCGGCAACGGCAAGGTTGCGCACTTGTTGAATTGAAAGAAGGTCGGTATCGAGTTCGGACATAACGCCAAGTAAAAAGTTAAAGTTAAAAGTTAAAAGTTAGAACGCAAGCGTAACGTTAAACTTTCAACCTTCAACCTTCAACTCAGAATTTCAATGGATTCCGTGCCACATCCAACACCGCGTCCTGAAATGCGCGACACGCGGCGCGACACGCGGCTTGGTCGCCGGTCAATAACGCGCCGGAAAAGTTCGTTTCGCTCGGCGGATTGAACCAGACGCGCATTGTGACATTCGCCGCTTTCAACGCGGCGTCAATGCCAAAGGTCGCTTCGAGCGGCGGCGCGATGAGATATGCCATTGGCGTTCCAACTGGCACGCCTGCTGTTTCGCTCAAGTAACTGCCGGTGCGTGAAATGAGATGCGGAAAAAACGCGATGCTGTTGTTGTCGTTCGCGGAATAAAAATACGCTTCGTCGCGAATGTACGTCAGCGCCGCGTTCAAGCCCGCGCGCGCTTCGGCGGGATCGGGCCCCGCGAGGATCGCGATAATTTCTCCAGACAATGGACCCGACGCGTGACCTGAACCCGCGTAAAAACTTTTGGCGTACGCGACGCGCACATCGGCTTGTTTCGTCGCTTCGTCAATCGCCGCGTAGGTCGCATCGTCAAGGTCGGCGGTGAGAAAACCGACGCTGCGTTCGTTCTCACGCAAGTTCATTTTTTCCGCGAACCCGCGGTCCACATTCGGAATGATGCGGACCGCGAGAACATTCGCTTTGATGGGATCGAGAATAGCCATGATTTGGAAATTGGAGATTGGAGATTGGAGATTGGAGATTGGAGACTAAAAACAAATCTCTCTTCTCTAGTCTCCAGTCTCCGCAGGGATCGCGAGTATTTCTTTTTGTTTTCTTCCAAACGGCAATTTCGGCGCGGAAATTTTTGGCGCTTTGTCGCCTAACGAACCAACCACAGTTTTGGCGCGTTCCAATGCCTCACGGAAATAATTTTCTACGTCGCCGCGTTTCACTTGGCGCCCAGTGTCGTACCATTCCAACGCGCCGCGACCGACGGCATACGTTCCCGCATACGCAATCATTGTTTTGGGTAAAACGCCCAGCCCCGGAATCAAACCAATCAGTTGCCGCGCGATGGTACGCCACACAAATCCAAAACCAATCGTCGAACCAAACGCGGCAAGATGGTCTTGCCAACGCGTAGACAAACCAAAAATCAGCCCAAGCCGATATACCATGAACGCTTGCGCTTTGGTGAGAATCACCATATCGGCGACATTGAACGGGATATTAAGCACAGGCATAATTTCGGCGATGCCAGTGCTAAACGCATAGCCGGCGTTGGCGATGGACGTGTCATTAATAATTTCCATCGCGACCGCGTGACGAAACAATGGAAAATTGCGCGCGAGCGCCAGTTTGTATTCGGGCATCAACTGCAAAACGGTCGGCACAAAATATTTTTCTAAAAATTCGCGCTTGACGACGGGGCCCTCGATTACGCGCGCGCCCAACCATTCGCTCAGCGCAGCCGCGCGCGTATCGGCCAAGGCTTGATTAAAAACGACAATGACCTTTTTGTCCGCCGCAATCCATTCCTGAAAAACGGCGCGCTCTGCATTCGTCGCCGTGTGAGCTTCATCCAAAACCAAGACGACCAACTCGGCGCGTTCCGCCAATGCCGTATTTTCAAACGTCAACAATAACGGTCCCGCCATGGCAAAGCTCGCGTCTTCGGGCGGCAACACGCGCGGCGCCAAATACAACGCCGTCGCCAAATCACGCGCGCCGCTCGTCTCGCCGCCAACAATCGCAACCCACACTTGCCGCTGCGCTTGCGCCGCGATAACTTGTAAATCAATTTCGCGAACAGTTTTGAAAATCGCCCCTACATCGGCAAAACTCGGCACAATACGTCGCTGACAGCCAGTAGCGAATAGCGGATCGCAAAACGACGCATGTTTAGCGTCTGTGATTTGCTATCTGTCATCTGCTACTTGCTTGCTCCTTGCTCGATCAATTTCAATTTTATTCCGCTCGCCTGATGTTTCAACATACGTTTGATATATTCTACCACGTATGCGCCCGCTTCGAGCGGGTTCGTGCCGCCGTTGAAAATATTGCACACCACATCACGGTCGGCGTCGCTTGAATCGGGCTGTGGGCGATAGCCCATGTACACGCTCGCGGCTTCGGCGCGTCCGAGTCCGGGACGTTCGCCAATTAATGTGACGACCACCTTGGCGTCCACAATCGAATTCACATCATTCAATAATCCGACGCGTCCGTATTTTACATAGAACGGCGTCCCCATTTTCAATCCGGCTTGCTGCAAACCCTGTTGAATCACGGGAAAAATGTCGCGCAAATTATGTTCAATCGCCGCGGCGGAAAGTCCATCGGAAACATAAAGTTGCACATCAGGATTTTTGACGCATTTTTCTTGCAATGTTTTGCGCGCGGCGTCGGAAAGTTTTCTGCCCAAATCGGGACGCAAAAGATACTCTTGGCGATTCGACGCTTGCGTTTGCACTTGGAACAAATTGAATTGCTGTAACAGCGCGGGGTCAATTTCTTTGAACAACGCGTCTTGCGTGACAGCGTGGTCCGCCAAAAAAATAAATTGTGGAATGTTGCGATAGCGCGGACCCGCGTGTCCAATGCCGATGCGCGACGGCGTGGTGGACATGAGCGCGCGCAATACGTCGGGCTTGCGCGTATTTTCGACATACGAACGTGTGCGATATTCGGACGTTGTGATGTCGGGGAGGTCGAGATTCAACTCGCTCGCGTGGGATGGAGCGATGGCGTGGAGTGCACTCCCGCGTTCGTTCCCAACGCCTTGTCGCTGCAATTCCGCGATAACGGCGTCAATGATGGCGTCAATTTGTTGTTGCGTAATCATATCTCATCTCACAAACATCGTCGGATCCCCTGCCTTATCTGTCAGCAATAATTTCTCAGCGTCCCACAAGCCCATCTCGACGAGCCAATTTTCAAATTCGGGCAGCGGGCGCAATTTCAAAATTTGACGCAGCGAGGGCGCGTCGTGAAACGAATTGGATTGATACGAAAGCATCGGGTCGTCGCCCATCGGCACGCCCATGAAATAGTTGCAGCCCGCGGCGGCGAGAAGGATGGAAAGATTTTCCAGCGAGTTCTGGTCCGCGCGCGCGTGATTCGTATAACACGCGTCGCAGCCCATCGAGATGCCCGTCAGTTTCGCGCAAAAATGGTCTTCCAAACCTGCGCGCGTAATTTGCCGCGCGTCATAAAGATATTCGGGCCCGATGAATCCAACGACGGAATTGACTTGGAACGGCGCGTAGCGTTTCGCCAAACCGTAACAGCGCACTTCAAGTGTGAGTTGGTCCCAGCCGTGATGCGCGTCGGCGGAAAGTTCCGCGCCTTCGCCCGTTTCAAAGTACATGTAATTGGGCCCGGGGACGACAGAATATTTTTTCGCAATCTCGTACGCTTCGTCCAACATGCCGACGGAAATGCCGAACGACTCGTTCCCTTTTTGCGAACCCGCGAGCGATTGAAAGACGAGTCCCGCCGGCGAACCGCGTTTCATCGCTTCCATTTGCGTTGTCACGTGCGCGAGGACGCAATTCTGCGTGGGAATTTTCCAATTCTGAATGACTTTGTAACTCATCTCGAGCAAACGTTGAACGCTTGCTAACGAATCATCCACCGGATTGATGCCGATGACGGAATCGCCCGAACCGTACGAGAGTCCTTCGTAAATTTCCGCGCGAATGCCGTCGGGGTCGTCGGTGGGATGATTCGGCTGATTGCGCGAGGCGAGCCGACCCATTTCGCCCATCGTGTTGTTGGCGTGCGTGACGACGCGGATTTTTGACGCGGCGAGAACGAGATCCATGTTCGACATCAATTTCGCCACCGCCGCAATCATTTCGCTTGTGAGTCCGTTTTGAATTTTTTTAATGTCGTCGTTCGTCGTCTTGTTGTCGAGAATCCATTCGCGCAGTTGTCCAACGGTCCACGTTTTGATTTGTACGTACGCGTTTTGGTCAACGGCGTCCATAATCACGCGCGTCACTTCATCTTGGTCGTACGGCGCGACGGGATTTTCGTACAGCGCCCACAGCGGCGCTTCGGACAAAACATATTTCGCCGCCGCGCGTTCAATCGCCGACGACGCGGCGACGCCCGCGAGATGGTCGCCCGATTTATCTTCGTTCGCCTTGCCCATAAGTTCGCGCAGGTCGCGGAACTCGTATGTTTTGCCGAAAAGTTTGGTGCGGAGAAGCATGGTAGAGGAATTTCAGATTTCAGATTTCAGATTTTGGATTTCGTTTGCGTATCGTGCATTCCGTGCGCGTGATAAAGTCTGATGTAGTTCGTCGTCTCAATCGCACTATTCGTTGACACCTCATGTCAAGAAAGCAAATTGATTGGTGTGCAGCATAGGAGTGTATCGTGATTCAATTCGCGTCACCAAACGGCCACAGCTGGTTTCGGATTTCCTGTTCGATTTGCGCGCGCTCCCAATTCATCCCTTCAAAAGATGCTCTGCGCCAGTGTTTCAATTCAAACAGTCTGCGCCAATAATTGAACGCTCTGGGCGACAAGCCGCGTTTCCCGAAATCGTACACGAATTGCTTGATTCGCGCCTTTCCGTACACCCGAAAGAGCCATTGCAGTTCGCGCATCGGCCCAAATTCAAGAGCGCGCTGAATGACAATTTCAGCATCACGCGCCGAATCCAATTTCTTGAAATCGTATTCCTGAAAATACGGGGCAAGGCGTTTCGGGATCCGCGCGCGCTTTACACGAAGGCTTGTTGTTTCCTTCATTTCCCTTTTTCTGCCAACGCTTGATACTGCGCGCTCCAATTTTTTTCCTCCACCTCCCAATTCGTGCTATTCCCCATCTTGCGAATGGAAAGGTGCATCATTGGCGCGTCGGGCGTCGCGCCGTGCCAATGCCACACATCTTTTGGAACGGTGATGATTTCGCCCGCGTGCACAAGTGTAACACCGTTTTCGTCGCCGTAAGCGCACGTTCCTTCAAGGACATGCAGGACTTGGTCAACGTCGTGAATGTGCGGCTTGGTGTACGCGCCCGCGTCGAACCACACGCCGAGCAATTCGACATCGGCACTATCGCCCGCCCACACGAGACGTTTGAGCGTAACTTCCCCGACAAATTCTTTTTCGGAACCTTTGTAGGGCGTATGCAGCGCGTCGGGTTCGGGTTGGGTTTTGTTGATTTTGATCGGTTTCATAATTTGTTTATCTCCATGAATTTCAATCGTTTGCGCCTCGAAAATTTCTTGCCAATACGGTGACCGGATTAAATTCCCGCAAACCATTCATAATCAATCTTGACACGCTCAATCTCTATCTTTTCCGTCTTTACCCCCAACGATAATTGCTTTAGCTTTTCTAAAAGTTGTTCTCCATCCATCAAGTCAATGGCTGGCGCACCATCACGTGTTGCTTCACGCATCGCATCTTTTGTAAATGTTCCCGTTGTAACCAATAATGCCTTATCGGCGCGTCCCACCATCGCCCCACGAAAATCACGAACGACGCTTGCGCCAATTGACCCATGCCTGCGTTTGCATTGGAAAATTACGTGAAAACTAAGCAACCCACCAAGTCTCATAATTCCGTTCCCATCAATGCCTCCATCACCAGTTCTTCCTGTTACCTCAACTTGCACAAAACCTGACTCACGCAACATTCTTTGCACAAGCCGTTCAAACGCGCTCGGGTCCATATCCTGGATAGTAGATGCAAGGTCATCATGCCAAGACTCTGAGCTGTCATTTTCGCCTTCTGCATCAATTTGCGATTTACTTTCTTTTTTTGCTTGTGCATTTACCTTTTTAACAATCTCGCGCGGATCTACAAATTCCGTCTTTTTACCTTCCTGTGTTAAAGCCCAGACCCCGCGCCCGGAGTTTTCCAAGATGCCGACTTTTTTCAAATATGTTTTCGCCCATCCCAAACGATACTCAATTTCTGTAACTCCACCCTTTGTCGAATTGTGTAACACTTCAAGCTGGTCATCTGAAAGTCCTGCGACTTCAGCGACTTTGGCATGAATTTCCTCATTGGTCCCCGAGTCGCCCAAAAGTCTCAACGCCTTAATGAGGGGATTCATGAGTTGATCATAAGTTGGAATTTTGTTTTTACTCATTTCTGATTCCTAAACCGTTACACAGCATCCAAAATCTCAATCGTCATCGGCTTACCCTCTTTATCAAAAACAACAATCACACTCGCTGATACTTTATCGCTTTCCGCATAATCACATTCGCGTAAGCAACTGGTGAGAATGTCAACAGATTTATCATAAACAATTCGCATGGTCACCGCCACTTTTATCTTTGCGCTTTTAACTTTTGATTTTAGTTTTCCACTCCCCCCCCGCTCTGCAACATATCCGCGATATAGAAATCACCGCGCCAGAATGAGAGAGGATATCACTTTCAGACAGGTTGTGAAGTTCGCGCATACTCGAACGTCACGCGGTCAACTTGGCTCAACATTTTTGATGCGTCCAAAATCTCTATCGCCATTGGTTTGCCCTCTTTATCAAAATCAACAATGACACCTTCTGATACTTCATCGCTTTCCTCATAATCGCCCTCGCGGAAGCGAATATAAATGATGTCAACGGACTCATCATAGGTAATTCTCACTTTGCACCTCCACGCCAATACCTGCTCAACTTGGATGTCGGATAGACGGTCAAGACGAGCAAAACCACATACTCATTTTCCTCAAGACGTTCGATCAATACACGCAGTAGAAAATTCTTGCGATCTATTTCTATTCTACTCTCTGCGAAATAGCGCCCATGCGCGGCAACCGTGATTTGTTCAGGGCCTGTGACTACGCGGACGACCTGCTCAATCGTCAATTTTCGCAGGCGAATTTGTTCCAACGCATGAGGCGATATTCGCACGCGCGGCTCATTCACAATTCTATTCCACCCTCAGACTGCAGCATATCCGCAATCTCGGAATATCCTTTTTCCAGCGCGACAATGAAAGATTGAACGTTTAACTCTCAACCTTCAACTTGGCTCCAGCGGCACGACAGTCCGCGCTTTTATCTTTGGCGCTTTCATTTTTTCGGTTTGATAGACGTATTCAACGACGCGGTCTGTTTCAGTTGTGAATCCGCAGTGCTTGCCGCGCGCGTCCACCGCAACCAAATTCATCCCCGGCGGAAAGGGCACAGTGAGCGCGCGTAAATCCTTCATCGCTTCGCGCGCCGCGCGTTGCAAACTCATCCCCATTTTCATGTACAACACGACCGAATGCGCCGTGTTCGCGCGCATTGCCATTTCGCCATAGCCGGTGCAGCCGCACGCGCCGTAACGGTTGTCGCAATAATTGCCCGCGCCGATGATGGGCGAATCGCCGACGCGTCCCGGATATTTCCACGCCCAGCCGCTGGTGCTGACGCCGCTCGCAAAATTTCCCGCGCCGTCAATCGCCAGCACATTCGTCGTGCCAAAATGTTTTTCGTCGCCGTACTCTTTAACGCTCGCCGCGATTTCGGGGTCAAGCGTCGCGCGCGAAACGAGTTCGCGCATCGTGTTGTAGCGCGGCGAATCGCTCACCTTGCTTTCATAAATCGCGCGCGCTTGATCGCTCAACAAATTTTTCTTTTTCATCCCAAGTTCGCGCGCAAAACGTTCCGCGCCCGCGCCCGCCAACATGACGTGCGGCAAACGTTCCATCACTTGGCGCGCAATCGAAATCGGATGCTCGTAATTTTTCACCGCGCACACCGCGCCCGCCGACAGCGTTTTGCCGTCCATGATGCTCGCGTCCAATTCCACCTGACCGAGAATGTTGGGCAAGCCGCCAAAGCCAACGCTGTGGTCATCGGGATTCGATTCCACCGCGCGAATCACCGCTTCCACCGCGTCGAGCGCGCTGCCACCCGCGCGCAAAATTTTCATCCCATCCGCGAAACCAATTTCTGCGTTCGCGCTTCCAACCAAAAGTATCAAGTTAAAAGTATAAAGTTAAAAGCTAAAAATCAATGCAAAATACTTTTAGCTTTTAACTTTTCGCTTTGAGCTTTACCTATAGAATATTAACGTTTTCACACTCAACGGCACGACGCGCCCATCGAGCATCGGCAGACCAATATCAATGTAATCGCCCTCGTCCAAACCCACTTGGTCAATGGATAAGAGCGCGCGGTGCGGCGAAAACGATTTTATCGCTTGCCCCAAACTTTGCGCGTAATCGCGCCCCAAAATCAAAATGAGCGGACGTTCGTTCGGCAATGCGCGCGACGCGTAATCGGACAAACCTTTTGCCAAATTTTGCAACTGCGCGAAATCCAACGTTCCGTGAATGTCTAATGCAATCGCCGCGTTTTCGCGCGACGCGTCAATTTCCATTCGCGCCATCGCGTCAGAAATCGCGTCGGGAATGTTTGCGGTTGTACCCAAATTGGGTCGCACCACAGGAACATTTTTAATCGGCAGAATTTGTTTCTCCGCCCAAATCGTCGAACCGCTCAACGTCACCGTTTGCGAACTCGCGCCAATCACCGTCGCGCGAATCGTTTCGGGCGGCTCGACGGCTTCCATTTGTTGAAGCGTCTTGTTTTCGCGCAGCGCGAGCCCAAACAACGGACCAATGTCGTCATGGGTTGTAACGCTTTCAAGCGTTACATTTTCAAGCGGATGATAAAAATAGCGCCCGACGCCGCCGCTAATAAATAATTTTGTGTTGCGCCCGCTAACGCTCATCGGCGGCGTGAGCATCACTTGATGTGCGAATGATGATTCGCGTCCCTCAATCAACTCGACCACCAACTCTGCCATCACATTACAAAATTCGCGCAGCGGTCCAAGTTGCGCGCGTTCGCCAACGCGAATCGGCAAATTGTGATGTTGAATAATTTTGCGCGCCGGTTCGGCGATGTGGCGCAGCTGCATTGTGCTGCGGTCAATCTCGATGATGCGCCCGCCCACATTCATCGCCGCCGCCGCGAGCGTATTGCCCAATTCAAACACCGCGCTGTTCGCCGTGCCGCCGCCAATGTCCACGTTCGTCACGCGCGCGTAATGTTCGCGCGAGTACGCCGCCGCGCCGCTGCCGCGTCCCGCCATCTGCGCTTCAAGGCGCGGACCCGCGACGGTGACAACAAACTCGCCCGCGTATTTTCCCAACGCTTCAAGAATCTCTGCCGCGTTTTCTTTTTTCGCGATTTCGCCCGTAACGATCACCGCGCCCGTTTCGACTTGAGAGGGCGAAATGTTTGCTTTGGCATATTCTTTTTCGACAAGCAGTTCCAGAGCGCGGATGTCTACGCGGTCACGCGTTGCAAGCGGCGTGATGTAGATTTGCGATTGGTAAAGAAGGTCGCGGTCGTTGATGCCGATGCGCGGCGCTTGCGACGACGGCGCGATATTTTTCAAATAGATGCGCGAGAAAACAATTTGCGTCGTCGTCGTGCCAACGTCGAGTCCAACGCTCAACAAGGTGCGCGAGTCAGCCATTTGGGCGGTAGGGGCGAAGCATTGGCAAGCGCGGATGTGATTCGATTCGCGAATGTGTCCGCCAATGCTTCGCCCCTATTTGCGAAACGTAATTTTTCCACCCACCGCGAGTTCGTCAATGATTGCCATAATGACCGCATCGGTGGGCGTTTCTTTGGTCAATGTCGTTTGGCGCGCGGAGGAACCTTGCGCGATGAGAACCAAATCGCCGACGCCGGCGTCCACCGTATCAATCGCCGCCAGCGGTTTGCCGACGAGTTCGTTTTCGGTGGTCGCTTCGCGCACGATGAGAATTTTTTTGCCGGTGAGTTTTTCGTCTTTGATTGTGGAAACAACGTTTCCGACGACACGACAGATTAACATAGGTGATTGGGTGATTGGGTGATTCGTTGTGAAAAGTCTCGGTCTGGAATCACGCATCACAAGATGAATTCATCTGTATTGAAAAGATTATAGACGCGCAAAAAATTTGTTGCAACCGCCTGTCACTCAAAACGCTTGGATTAGCCAATTCGCGCCAATGGATCGCTGCCACTGCGCGAAATTTCGCAAAGAATCGGGCGCGGGTTCAATCAATAACGCGCCATCAGTCGCCCATTCGAGCAGCGTCCAATCGCCGATGCTGTCGCCCGCGCAAAAATTGGGCGGACGTTCGCGCGTGACGAATAAATTATACGCGTCCAATTTTCCATCGCCCCACGAACACGGCGGCTCGATGGCGGCGGTGATTTTTCCATTCACAAGCGCGCGCCGCATCCCAATCACATTTTGCGGCGGAATAAAATAGCGTTCGGCAAACGCTTCGATTTCCCATTGCGGCGACGCGGTGATGATGAAAACGTTCCAGCCCGCGCTGCGAAATTCGTGCATCAATTCGCGCATCTCGTTTCGCACGCGCAAGCCGCGCGCGATGGGCAGCGTCATGTCCGCCTCCAAATTCAGCGCGCGCATTTGCTGCGCGCGTTCCAAATAATGCAGCCCAGATAAATCTTGCTTGACCGCGCCCGCGCCAATTTTTTCTGCGCGCATAGTGGCAGGGTGAGTCAAAAATTCCGAGCGTAATTCTTGCGCCAATTCGCGCGCAATGATACGGCGCGAATATTCTCGAACCTGCTGCGGCGTCCAGCCGACGAACGCGCCCGTGTCCCACGCCCACGCCTGATTATCGTCTTCGCTTTCGTGCAATGCCCAACGCGTGCGTTCTAATTCAAAACGCAACGCCGCGCGCGTCTCGCGCGTCTCGCGCGCCCAAAACATTTCCACACATTCCAAAATGCGCGACGGAATCGGAATTTCTTCCACCCAACTCGCAAAATCGGAATGCTCGAAACGAAACGCCAAGTCGCGGCATAATTCGTGAAACACCGCGTCGGAGGTATCCCCCGCGACGCACGTATTGTCCCAATCAAAAACCGCCATGGGCGTGTATGAAAATTTTTGCGCCAGCAGTTTTTCCAACGCCGCGCGATTTTCAAGAGACCAACGTCCGTGTAATGGCATAGTGAGATAGTGGAGTAGTGCGATAGTGCGGTGGTGCGATAGTGCGATAGTGCGATAGTGAGAATTGCGAATTACAAGTTGTGAAACGATTGACGAAAATCGAAATTCAAAAATCAAAATTCGAAATTCTCCAATCTCCAATCTCCAGTCTCTACGCTCCAATCTCCAATTTCTTTCTCTCCTCCTCCATCGCTGTCAAATTCATTCGCGCGCGCAGTAGAATTTCCGCGCGTTCGGAATCGTACTCGGAACGGTACATCGCGCCACCCGCGCGTTCGCGTTTCAATAGTTTCAATTCTTCGAGCGCGCTGTCGCGCTGCAGCAACAAATCAACGTAATTGCTTGATTCTGCGAATCGAACATTGCGCGCTTTGTTTTGCGTATCCAACGCTTCCCACAAAATTCTGCCTTGATTATTCTCAGGAATCGCGCCGCCAAGTAGAACCGAAAGCGTCGCGGCGATATCAATCAATTCACACGCGTCGAGCGGCGCGCCCGCGCGAATTCCGGCGCCGCTCCAAAACATTGGAATATGCCTGTCAGCTTCGCACCATGCGCCGTGATAGCCCGCGAGCGGACGCGCCGTTTCAAACATCCAGCCCTCCCGCAACTGCAAAACATGTTCGCCCCAACGCGGACCGTACGCGCCCAACAATTCCAATTCATCGCGCGCGAAAATATCATCCACGCGCGGGTCATTCATCAACGCCTCGAACGTTGCATCGTCGAAACCGCGCGGCGACAAGGCGACGCGTCCGTGTGGCAGCGCGCCCGCGTTTTCGGCGAACGAATGAGGAATCGTTTCATTGACAGGAACCATGCCATGATCGGCATTCACGAGAATCACCAATTCATCGTCCAAATTTTTATCGGCGTACGCGTTCAACAACCGCGCGGTCATCTCGTCCAACTGTTGAATCGCCCACAATGTTTCGTCGGCTTCGGGACCGTACAAATGTCCCGCCGAATCGGCGACATAGAAAACGACATGCAAATAATTTGGCGTCCATTCGTTGATTGCGGCAATAGCGCGGTTGGTGATGTCAATGTAATCTTCGCCAAAGACGCCTTCGGTTTGCAGCATGTCCGCGCCGCGCAAAAAGCGCGAACCAATATCGGCGGTGGTGATGCCGCGCGGACGCCACGCTTCCGCAATCGTTTCCGCGCGCATGAGTCCTTCGGAAAATTCGAGCAAGCGATTGCCGTACGCGTCCAACATTTTGGGATACAAAAAGCCGTGCGTGCCAACGCGCGCGCCCGTGAGCATTGAAGTGTGCGACGGTCCCGTGATGGTTGGAAAGACGCCGCGCGCGGTGGTTGCGCTGACGCCATTTTTGATTAACGCGTCAAACGTTGGCGTGTGCGCGCGTTGTAACGCTTGGGGCGTAATGCCGTCGGTGAGAATGTGCAGCGCGTATTTCGGCGCGCGTTTGAGAAATGCGCGCGGCGCGGGCGCGTATGCGTTTTTGTCGAGCGAACGGAGGAGGGTGAGGAGTTCGGGCGTGAGTGAGAGCATTAGAATAGTATCCTTATTCCCAACACCATAATAATCACATTCCCCACCAAGCTCGTCCAGAATTTAAAACTTGGCGGCAGATGCTTGTGCGCGAGCGCGCCGATGGCGGCGAGAAGCGATTGCCATGACCACGACGCGAGAAACGCGCCCATGACGAACAAAATTTTATCTTGGGTTGTCGGCGTCGTGCCAACGGTGCCGCCCAAAATCAACGCGGCAAAATAGGCGATGGTGGCGGGATTTAAAATCGTCAGTCCCAAAAGAGTCAAATACGTTCGCTCAATTGTCGCGTTCAGCGCTTTGGTATTCGCCGCGTTTTGAATTTGGCGCGCGCGCCAAATTTTGCGCAAGCCGCGCAAACCCAACGCAATCAAAAACGCCGCGCTCGCGATTTTCAAGAGCGGCGCAATCGGCTCGAGAACTTGGGCAATGAGAACGCCAACGGTTGCGGCGATGGTAGCGTAGATCAAATCGGCGGTGGCGGCGCCCGAACCTGCCGCAAAACCATGCCAAAAGCCATAGCGCAATCCCGTTTCCAAAATGAGAATCGCAATCACGCCGACAGGAATCGCAATCGCATAGCCCGCAAGCGCGCCATTGATAAAAGAACTTGACATCGCAACAAAAAAAAAGAGAAGGCGGCGCGGCGCCTTCCCCATTTCGCAAAATCATGCGGCGCGCAGTGTATCCGCTTACACGGCGCTCTCCTGCGCCGCGCTCGGTCCTTTTAACAACAAAATCGCTTCGCGCGGAAATACCACCGAAAGCATTTCGCCCCGCTGCGGCAACGCCAAATTTGGATTATTGAATGTGTCGAACGAAATCACGCTATCGCGCAGACGCACCCGCGTCCGCACAATGGAACCGAGAAATGTTGTTTCTTCGACGGCGCCGTTCAGATGATTCATTTCCACGCCTTCTGTCCCCTTGGCCAAATGAATCATTTCCGGACGCAACGCAATCGCAATCGTTTCACCGCGATTCGCTTCGACCGCCCGCGCTGCCGTGAGCGGCTGCCCTTCCACCTCCAACGCGCCTGCGGACGGGTCCGCCACGCGCGCCTGCATCCGATTCAACGTGCCGACGAATGACGCGACAAATTGCGTTTGCGGAAAATTATAAATCTCGAACGGCGTGCCAACTTGTTCCATACGCCCCTCGCTCATCACGACGATGCGGTCGGAAAGCGACATGGCTTCTTCTTGGTCGTGCGTCACATAAATCGCGGTGACGCCGGTCTGACGTTGAATCGCGCGAATTTCATTCCGCAGCGAAACGCGAATCTTGGCGTCTAGCGCGGACAATGGTTCATCGAGCAACAGCAATTCCGGTTTAATCGCCAACGCGCGCGCGAGCGCCACGCGCTGTTGTTGTCCGCCCGACAGCTGCGCGGGATAACGTTTAGCTTTGTCTTCAAGATGAATCAGTTTTAACATCTCTTGCACGCGCGGTTCGATTTCGGCTTTAGGACGCTTCGCCACGCGCAAACCAAAACCGATATTATCCGCGACGGTCATATTCGGAAACAGCGCGTACGATTGAAACACCATGCCGATTTTGCGTTTATTCGCGGCGACGCCGGTCACCTCTTTGCCGTTAATGACAATCTTGCCGACAGTCGGATGTTCAAAGCCCGCGATCATTCGCAGCGTCGTCGTTTTGCCGCAGCCGCTCGGACCGAGAAATGAAACGAATTCGCCGCGTTCAACGCTCAAATTAAAATCTTGCACCGCCGGCGCGGCGACATTGGAAAATTGTTTGCGAACCTTGGACAATTCGAGAAACGCCATGTTGAAATTTTCGATTGTTGATTTTTGATTGCGCCCTAATTTATCGCCTCGCTCAAAAATCGCGAATCCGAAATGATAAATCCCTCAATGCGCGCCCGTCACTTGGGCATTCGAGCCGCGCGTGACGAAATAGATCAAAATCATCGCCAACCACGTCAATAGAAAACTGACAATCGAAAGCGCGGCGGGTTCGTACGCTTTGTGCTGGCCCAGCTGCTGCAAATAAGGACCGAACGCGGGGCGCCCCAAAAAAGTCGCGAGCGTCAATTCGCCGACAACGATCGCAAAGGTCAGCAGCGCGCCGCTCAATAATGCCGCGCGCAGGTTCGGCATGATGATACGAAACATTATCGTGAACCAACCCGCGCCCAAACTTTGCGCCGCTTCGGTCAACGTCCGCACATCAATCGCGCGCAAGCCGTTATCCACCGAGCGATACATGTATGGCAGAGCCAACACCACATAACCGGCGATTAACAGCACATTCGTGCTTAGATCCGTGTTGGTGAGCGCCGGAAAAATCGTCAGCGGTCCGAGCTCGAGCGGGCTGCTGTACAATTTGATATAACCAAAAACCAAAATGATGGCGGGAATGACGAACGGCAGCAGCGTGATAAATTCGACAACAGGGCGTAGATGCGGCAATTTCAACTGCACCCAATACGCCGTCGGCACAATCAACAGCACGCTGACGATGATGGAAACAAACGCCATCTGATTGGAAAAAGTGAACGTGCGCCAAAAATCATCGTCCGCAAAGGCGCGCGTGTACGAAGCAAAACCAATCACATCGCGTTCCGCGCGCAGCGAAAAATCGAACGCGCCCCACAGCGGCAGAAATAAATACAACGCGGCGAGCGTCACCCAGAACAAACCCCAAAACGTGGAACGCTTCATTGCAGCCACCTCTCGGCGCGCCGCTGTAACCACGTGTATGCCAAAATGGACAGCGCCATGATGACAACCATCCCAAAGCCCATCGCGTATCCCAAACCGGGATTGTGCAGCACATCGCCGCGAATTTGCGCGCCGATTTGAATTGACACCAACTGCAACCGTCCGCCCGTCAAGGCATACGCCGTCGCATACGCGCCAAAGGCATTCCCAAATAATAAAATCATGGTGCCGAGAATGGACGGCGTTAAAATCGGCAGCGCGATATAACGCCAATATTGTATTCCGGTCGCGCCCAGATTTTCGGATGCCTCACGCCATTCGCGGCGCAATCCTTCCAACGCAGGCATCATCACCAGCACCATCAGCGGAAATTGAAAATATAAATACGTGAGCGAAAGTCCGAGAAAACTATAGAGATTGAACCCGTGATCATAAATATCGTACCCAATCGTATCGCGCAAAACCGCCGTGATATAACCGGTGCGCCCCAGCGCCGCCACGAACGCGAACGCCAACGGCACGCCGGCGAAATTGGAAGCGACGCCGCAAAACGTCACCAGACTGGTACGCAGCGCGCTCGGCACGCCCGTCATCACTAACGCATACGCGATAAAAAAACCAAACAATCCGCCGATAATCGCGGTCACGACACTGATTTGGATGCTCAACATATACGCATCCACAATATCTTCGCGCGACAAGTCCAAGATATTTTGAAAGGTAAAGTTTCCTTGGGCGTCGGTGAAACTGCCGGTGAACAATGACAAGGACGGCAGAATCAAAAACATCAAGGCGAAAATAAAAAAGGGCAACAACCCAATCCACGCGAGCGGCACCCCGGCAAAGCGGGCGACGAGCGGATTGGGTTTTGCGGAAGGAGCCAATGCAGCTTGAGCCATTTTGGAAAAAAGGGTAGCAACGAAATTTCTTCCGCTGCTACCCTGCTTGATCCGTTCTACTGTCCCGCTTTGATATCCGCGCCGACGGTGGCATCCCAACCTTTGACGACAACGTCCTTGCCCGCGATCAGTTCCGCATTCGTGGGGAATACGGCGCCTTCCACGCTTGGCAGTTTCGCCAAAAGGTCCGCCGGAATCAGACCCGCTTTCAGCATCGCGTCTTGCCGAATCGGATGGCAATAACCGGGCGGCGCCATCCAAATCAGCTGACCTTCGTCGGAATAGAGATATTCCATCCAAAGTTTTGCCGCGTTTGGATGCGGCGCATACGCGCTGATGCCTTGAATATAAACGCCGGCAATGCGCCCGGTCTTGGGAACGATAACATCCACTTTTGGATTGCCGTTCATGCTGTCGCGACCGGCGAGCGCGTTATAGTCCCAGGTGATACGCACCGGCGTTTCGCCTTTTGCCACCAACGCATTGTTTGCAATCACCGGCACGAGATTGCCCGCTTTATTCATCTGCGCGAAATAATCAAGTCCCTTGGCAGGATCGGCAACTGTGCCGCCGTTTGCGAGCGCTGCCGCTTGCACCGCTTGAATCGCTTGATTCGAAGTGCGCGGGTCGCCCGACATGCCAACCGCGGATTTGTATTCGGGCTTTAACAGATCAGCCCAATCCTGCGGCGCGTTTTTCACAATATCGCTGTTGATCATGAACGCCATGACGCCGTAATAGTCGCCATACCAGTACCCATCGGAGTCTTTGGCATTGACGGGAATATCATTCCACGTTGCGACTTTGTACGGTTGAAGCAATCCTTCCGCTTTTGCCGAATCGCCAAACGCGAAACCGACATCAATCACATCGGGCGCTTGTGGACCTTTGTTGTCTTTGTTCGCCTTGATGGCTTCGATTTCATCGCCGGAACCTGCATCGGGATTCAATTCGTTGATGGTGATGCCGGGATATTTTTTCTTGAAACCTTCAAAGATGCCGCCGTAATTGCACCAGTCGTGCGGCAGCGCGATGGTGGTGAGTTGACCTTCTTTTTTCGCCGCTTCATAGAGCGCCGTCAAATCCGTGCCGCCACTCGCCGACGCGGCAGTCGGTTGTGACGGGGCTGATGTCGGCGGCGCGGCAGTGGGCTGCGCGGTGGGCGCGCATGCCATAATCGCAAACGCGATGAGCATCAGAACAGCAATCGGCAATACACGTGCAAGAGCTTTCATTCTTCTCCTCCTCGAAAAATTCTACCGTTTTGTGGATGCGAATTGAAAATCAAAAATACTCGCGCGACGCGGCACCTCCTTTGTGTCCAACGTGCGATCAAGCGTAAATTTATCCTGCACTGAGATACTCTGTGGAATTTCGCAAGCGCATTTTCATAAAAAGCCACGCTCGCGCCGAGCATTTGTTATCCAAACGCAACACACACCCGCCCCATTGCCGGGTCCTTGTAAAGGGGAACGCTAGAGTGTGATGCCATCCCGGCTTGACACGGTCAAGGGGAAACAACCGCGCGCAGGACAGTCAGAGGAAATGCTCTGCATCAAACAGGTTGGCGTTAGTCTAGCATTATTACGCGCCCTATGTCAAGACCCTTGCGTCAAGCGTTAGGGCTGGCACAAAGTCGCGCAAACTGTCATTTCGAGCGGAGGCGAGAAATCTCGACCTTGCGCGTCAAACGAGATTTCTCATTGCATTCGAAAT
>JAJTXZ010000025.1 GCA_021463195.1 Anaerolineae bacterium | reverse complement strand
ATCGCGGCGGATGTATAAAAACATCCGCCGCGATTTTTTCGAATCAACGAGCCCGCGCGTTTATGATTGCGGAAGCGACAGCTCGCCGGTCGAAAATTTCCATTCCACCGGTTCAAGTATCGTATCGGGCTTGGTCAAACTGCGCGCGCCCGGTTCCAACACAACGCGATAAGCGACATTATTTTCCAACAACGGCACGGGATAAAACAACAATAGTTTGTTGTGCCATTCAAAATAGCCGTCCACCGCCGCGCCGTTGTCCGCGCGCGCAACGTGAAAGCGCGCCTCGACCGACGCGCGTTCCATGCGCGCGTCAAAGAGCAATGAAATCGGGCTGTCGGGCGCGACTTGGCGCGCGTCGGGTTTGGGAAAATGCGGGCGCGCGTGAACATAGGACAACACGCGCGGAACGCGCGTTGTATTCGCCGCGCTGAGAGTGGGAAATGGATTCAACTGTTCCAGCGGCACAAAAACCAGCGGCGGCGCCGACAGCGGCGTTATCGTCGGCGTCGGCAGCGCATTCGCCCATGCCGCGCGCGCGGGCGTGATTTCCGCGCGCGGCGCAAACACCAACGCGATGAACGCCACAAGCGCGAGCGAAAGAATCCACTTGACAACCATTTTTTTACGCGGTGACATTTATCAAAATATCGCGCAGCGCGCAGCGCGCGCGATGGAGCCGCGCGCGCACGGCGGCGGTATCGCTACGAGTGATTTGGGCAATATCCGACGTTGACATTTTTTCCAAATCCGCCAACGCCAATATTACCCGTTCAGGAAACGGCAGCATTTCTATGCCGCGTTGAACGCTTGTTTCCGGCGCGCGGACAATGGGATACAGTTGCGTAAACGCGGCGCAGCGCTGCGTGATTTGGCGCAACAGCCACTGTTCGAACGTTTCCTCTTTTAATTCGTCGAGCGCGCGCAGCGCGTGCGTGATGACGTTTTGCGTGAGCTGGGCGGCGACGGACGCGTCCTGCGTCAAATGAAAAGCTACGCGATACGCGCGCGCCTGATGCCGCGTCACCAGTTGATTGAACGCGCGCACGTCGCCCTGCCGCGCCGCGCGCAGCCAGTTGGCTTCCGCGCGCATAAAATTGCGCGGGGCGTTGCTTGGCAACGCCCCGCGCAAGGAGGAGAAGAAAACGTTCATCGTCCCTATTCTAGCGCCAAGAGACAATGTAAACATCGGACAAAGTACGTATTCAGTACGTATTCGCGTTACGTATGCGCTTATTTTATTTTTTGGAAGAATTTCGGATGAGACGGCGTTCCAACGCGAAACGCGTCGCGGCGACGCGGGAATTGACGCCGAGTTTATTGTAAATGGATTGTAAATGCGTGCTGACGGTGCGCGGGCTAAGCACTAATTGGCGCGCCACTTGGGCGTCGCTCATACCTGACGCGACCAGTTGCAGAACCTCCAACTCGCGCGCGGAAAGACCTGCGGGCAATTCCGCGTCCGCCGCCGTCGCATCATTCAAGTCCGGCTGCGCGAGCGCCGATTGCAGCGCTTGCGTAAAGGGAATAATTTCGCCGGATTCCAATTCAAAGCTGGACTCTGATAGCGCGCTCACAATCCACTCGCTCCAGTACGCGCTGAACGGCGTCTGGCGTTCTTGGACGCGCCGCGTCAAACCGCGTTTTTCCAAATGCGCGATCACGCGTTCGGAACGCGCCGCGAGCGCGCGCAGCGCGTGCGGATCCCACTCATTCGATGGCGCGACGCGCGCTGATTCTAACAGCGCGAGCGCGGCTAGCACAATTTTTTCCTTGTCGTCCGAATGCCGCCAATATTCCGCGAGATGCGGCGCCGCCTGTTTGCGAAATTCGCCGCGCCAAAATTTTTCGCGCGCCGTTTCGGGCAGCGTTTGCGCGCGCGCTTCGTATAAAAAATGGCACGCGGTTTGCAGAAAATAGGGGTGCGCGCCCGCGTATTCCAAAAGCGCGTCCATCTCTGGCTCGGCAAACGCGATCGCGTCGCCCGCCAACGCGTTCGCGATAAGCGCGCGCGCTTCTTCGGCGGTGAACAGCCGCACGTTGATATTGGCAAAGATATTAAAGAACGGCGACGAACGAATTTCATCCGAATGCGTGAGCTCGATCAATTCGCGCCGCGATGATGTGATGAGCGCAAGCTTGTGATGAATCGCCAGACTACGCAAGCCGTAAAAAAAATCGGGCCCAAAATTCGCGTTGCGCGTGACATTTTCAAATTCGTCAAGCAGCAGCACCACGTATTGCCCTTGCGCGTCGAGACGGTCAAACAAATCGGCGAGCGCGAAATTGTCCGGCGGCGCGGTATCGTCGAACGTCGCCGCAAGCGCCGGGGGCAACGAAATTTTCAAGCGGCTCAATAGATGCTGCCACAAGCGCGCCGGCGTTGTCGCCGCATCCACCAGCGCCAAATCCACGTACAAGAAATGATAGCGCGTCGGATCCAAACCGTGCGCGCGCTGCACCGCCGCGTCGGCGAGATGATAGAGCAGCGACGTTTTGCCAACGCGACGCTCGCCGACGAGCGACGACGATTCAAATTCCACATTACGCAAACGGCTGAACACCTGCTCGACCTGACGCGCGCGGCCCACAAACCGCGCCGCGTCGGTGATGGGATTGCCAAAGGTAAAAGGATTGGAATGTTTCATGGGAACACGTCCGCGCCATATTCTTCGCCGAACGTTAGTTGACGCTGCGGAATTAGCGCGCCTTCTTCATCTTGCAGCAACCACAAGCCGCCGTTCGCGCCGCCCGCGACACACACATTATTTTTGCCGCACACGGGCCGCACAAAAGGCGTGTTGGTATCCGCGCTGATAAACGAAACATTAGTCTGATTCGTCTCTAATTCGACGCTGGCTAACGCAATCGCTTGCAGCGAGGACTGGTCGGTGATATTGAAATATAATCGCGTGCCGTCGCTATTCCAGCGGGGCTGGCGCGCATAGACGCCGCCCAACACTTGCGGAAAAGGCAGTTGGCGCGGATTCGTCACCGTCCCCGTGTCGTCAATTTCGGCGACCCATATGCGCCACAGATTATCTTCTTGTTTCATGTACGCCAACAAATTCGCGTTGGGCGAAAGGGTGGGCCGTCGCGCGTTCACGCCCAACGCGTGCAAATCCGTGCCATCGGGATTCATCGAAAACAATTCGCCGTTTTCGTTGCGCGCGCCGCACGCGAAATAAACGCGATTGTCTTTGCCCCAATAAGGGTCAATGCTCTTGTCGCAGTTGGTGTCGAGACGCCGCGATTCGCCGGTGGCGACGTCGAAAATGGTCAGACGATATTCTTTATTGCCACAGTCGCCCGAGCTGGCGACAAATTGCGCGCCGTCGGGCGACCACGAGGGCTCTTCATTATTCGGCGCGGGTTTGAATACGCGCGTGATGCGCGTATCTAAATCCAATAAACCGATGGTGGAGCAGCCCGGCACGCCGCTGGTAAAAACAATTTTCACGCCCGCGGCAAAACGCGGCGTCGGTTTGGGCAGCGGCGTGCGCGCGGCGCGCGTGGCGGAACTGTTTGGCGTCGGCGCAAAGGTCGGCAGCGGCGTCGGCAAAAAGCGCGTTGCCGTACGTGGGCGCTGCGTGATAAAAGGCGGCGCGGTGGCAGTTGCTGTCGCCGTCGGCTGCATCGCGACGAACAAGGGCGCGTTGGCAAACCAACGCGGCGCGAACCAGAACGCGAGCGCGACACAGAGCAGCAGCGCGATGCCGCCACCCCACAACCATCGCGCGCGCAGCGGCGCGGACGCGCGCCGCGTCGGCGTTTCGGGCGATAGAAAATGCGGCGGCGACGGAGCCGGCGGAGGTGGCGCCCATTTCCGCAGCGCGGCTTTAATTTCATCGCGCACCCATTCGGGACGTTCGTATTTAAAAATCCAGATGCGCTGCAAATCCACCGCGAACGCGTATTGTTCGCCGCCGACCAGAACATCGCGCGCGAGCAGCGATTTGTACGCTTGCGTGCGTTCTTCCGACGGGATCAAAATTTGACGCTGTTTGAGCGCGTCCGCAATCGCTTCGGGTGTGACGAAATGATTACCGTTCGTTTCGCCCATCGCCGCCGCGGCGCCCGCGAGCGTCGCTTTTTCAGCGGACGTGGATTCTTCCCACACATGTTTCAAAACGGCGAGGCCGCGTTCGACCGTCTCTTCGACCACCGCGTCCACATCGGTCGCGTCAATTTCGGCGGAACGCGTATGCTGCCACCGATTGAAAATGCTGTGGCACAATAGCTGAGTGTAATACGGATGCCCCGACGTAATTTCCAGAATGCGTTCAATCGCCGCGTCTTGGACGCGATAAAATTCGTGCGCGGGCTGCGTAATCAACGCGACCGCCGCGTCGCGTTCGAGAAACGAGATTTTTTTGTACAGGCCGACGCTGAACAGCGACGCGTATTCTTTGGTCATGCTCTCGAGTCCTTCGCCGAGCGCGAACAAAAAATTCAAGCGTTCGAAATGCTGCATCAGATAACGCAAATAGGTAAAGGTCTCTGGCTCTAATTTGCGCGCTTGCACTTGTTCTTGCAAACGAATCGCTTCATCCAGCATCAACAACAAATGACGGTCGCCGAGCGCCGCCCAGACGCGCGGCAAAAATTCATTTTCAAACGCGTGACGCGGGTTCGCGCGAAAGGTATCGCGCGCGAGCGGCGACAATTCGATACGATATTCGCGACGCAAGCCGCGCGCAATCGAGTTTGCCAATTCCCACAAAAAGCTTTCCAAGCCATCCAGCGCCAAACCATGCAAATCAATAAAGATTGAGACGTAACGCAGCCCAAGGCGGCGCGGCATCTGATAGAGCGCGGACGTTTTACCGGTGCGCCGCTGCCCGTACAGCACAATCACATTGTCGCGATGTTTGCCAATGAGCGCCTGCTGAATAAACGCAAACACATCTTGGCGCCCAAAAAACATTTCCGCGCCCGTAATCGGATTGCCGGCGATATAAGGATTAACAGGTTCCATGCGAAACGGATTATAACTCACGTTACTTGTTTGTAGGACAAATTTGAAATTTAATCTGCGTTTACGCGCCGTTTTGCAGAGGACAGACGCGCCGCGCCGGCGAAAAAAAAATCCGATCGCGTCGCGCGTATCGGATTTCTTTTTCGCAAACTAATGTCAATCTATTTTTCCAGCGTTCGCAGATACGCCACTACATCGTACAAGTCTTTTTCCTTGAGCGCCGGGTTGCCGCCGCGCGGGGGCATATCAATGCCGGTTGTATTCGCGGGGTCGCTAGCGGGGCGACCTTTGGTGATGAACTTGACTAGATCGTCATCCGAAAGGCCTTTGGCGAATTCGCTGGTGACCAGGTCTTTGCCAAGATTGGGCACCCCTTGCGCGTCAGGACCGTGACAAGCCGCGCACGTTCCAGCGTAAACAGTTTTACCTTTGGCGACATCGCCGCGCGAGGTTGGCTCGCCTACCGGCCCTGTCGTAGGCACAGCGCCTTTGACTCCAGGGCCGCATGCCACACCTAACGCCAGCAACGACAGCAATAGCATACCTAACAACATACGCAACCGATTCATACATTCTCCTCCTCTGGAAATGCGCGACGAATTTGAAATTTGTCGCGCCAACTGCCATGAATCATTGGTTGTAGGTGAACCAACGATGTATAGGCAACTCCCGTGAAATAAATTGAAATTTATGGCTGTGCGTGCAATGTAAGATGCACGTTTACGCGTAATTCGTCAAATTTGAACACTTGGCCGCGCGTCCGTTCGGCGAACGTATCCGCCGTCGCGCGGTCAGTGAATGCGACAATACCATCGCCCATTGGCGCATCGGACAGCGCGGCGCGCACATAATAGGCGTCCTCGCCGCGCAACCACGCGCCGGTGTGATAATCGTGAACAAAATACGCGCGCACTTGCAATTCGGGATGGTCCATGTGAAAAATCAACATGCCGCCAATATCGTCAAACTTGTGCGCGTTGCCTTTAAGGTCAAGCGTCGCGGCGGCGAAATTGGCGTCGCTAATGAGCATCCCGCATTCTTCGCAAATGTCCTGCCCGTAATAAATTTCAGGCGCTTGAATTCCATTGCCGCCGCCACCGCACGCCGCGAGAAATGCGAATACGGCGAAAAAACATCCAAGCAGCAATCTTTGCGAAAACTTCATCTTGCGCCTCTTGGCTTTCTTGCGTTTAGAGCGCGCTCCAATTTGGTTTACGGTCATCGCCGCGCGCGCGCGACAGCCCACACTGTCAAAACGTCGCGCGACGCTTTGGCCGTAAATTGATTTTGGAATTCGCTCTAATGTTTGTGCGGCAACAGCGCGTCTGCGCCATGCAATTTATCCGCGAGCTGCTGCGGTTTGTGAATCAATATCGGCAGACATTGCGGACAGATATAGACTTGGGCATCACGCGTCAAGATTGGCACTAACGGCACTTGGTCCGCCGTGCGTTCACAATTGATGCACTGTATTGTTTGTTTTTCCATATTGCTCCTCTTACTCGAATTTTTTTTCGCTCCAGCCCTTTTTTCACAAAGGCGCGGCGCGTCTCACGGACAAGCTGATCCAACAGTACGTTTTTTCAAAAACGCCGCGCGCCCCGCCGCGCGCTTATCCAACATTGCGTTTTTGATTAAATAGCGCAAAGGCAATTCCAAAAGAAACAACAATCCATGCGCTCAACAGCGCGCCCAAAAACCACGGCAGCAGCGCGCCGAATTGCAGCATCGCGTATTGCCCCGCCGCGCCGAGCGTGTCAAGCGTCGCGCGCAAACTATAAATCGCGCCCAGTTTGAACACTTGGAGCGGATTGAACAACAATAACGTCAACATCGCCGACGGCGCGGGCCGAAACGTCATGGTCGCGCCAATCAAACTGAGGTCGCCTAGAAAGACAAGCGCGAGCCAAAGAATCAGCGCCGCGCCGGAAGCGGTTGCCGCTTTGCGTGTGAGCGCGCTGATGATGAAACCGAGTCCGAGCGACGCGAGCGCGAGCAGCGTGGCAAAGCCGCCCAGCGCGAGATACGCGGCAGGTTCTCCGCCACCCGCCGACGCGAGACCGATGCCCGCGAGTCCAAAGCCCAAGGCGAGCGCCGCCAACACGGCTAGCGCCGCGCCCAACGCTTTGCCGAAAAAAACTTCGGCGCGATTCACCGGCTGCGCGAGCAAATACATGAGCGTGCCGCGTTCGCGTTCGCCCGCGATTACGCCTGCGCCGACAGTGAGTCCAATGAGCGGCACAAAGAGCAACAGCGCATTAACGAGACTTGCGGCAGTGCGCCCAAAGCCGCCCAAACCCGCGTATCCCGCCGATGCCATGCCCGCCTGCGCGAGCGCAAAAGCTAACGCGCCAAAACCCACCGCGTAAAACCACAACCACTTGTTGCGCAGGGCTTCGCGTAATTCACGCTGGGCGACGGTCCACAAAAGATAAAACTCCATAATTCGTTATTCCGTATTGCTTGCGCGCATCACGCGTCCAGCGCGCGTTCAATCTCAAAATCTTCGATGTTGAATCCTTGCGTTTGGAGCGCTTGCAGCGCGCGCAATTTTTCTTGCGCGTTCACGCGCAGGACGACGGTGCCGCGTCCGTTCAGCTGCGCCGCCCAGCCGTTGGCGGTGAGAAACGCGTGCGCGCGTTCGCGCTGTCCATTGCCGAACCAGACGGTCAATTCCACCATCGGCGCATTTTCCGCGCGCCACGCTTCCAGCGTCAAGAGCCGCGCGTTCGATTCGCTGCCGAGCCACAACACATGGTCCGCCAGCGCTTCCACTTCTTCCAAACGATGCGATGCGAACAAAATTGTCTTGCCCGCGCGTTTTTGCGCCGCAATCAATTTTAGATATTCCGCGCGCGCGCGCGTGTCGAGATTCGCGGTTGGTTCGTCCAATAACAGAATTGGCGGATCGGCGAGCAGCGCGAGCGCGAGCGCGAGCCGTTGTTTCAAGCCCCCCGAAAGCGCGGACACACTCTTGCGCGCGTGCATTTGCAAACCCAGCTGTTCGAGCAAAACGTCAATGCGCGGCAAAGCCACGCGTTTGAGGCGCGCGTAAAATTCCATTGTCGCGCGCGTCGTCCAATCGTAAAAGGTCGCTTCTTGCGGCACATAGCCGATGCGACCGCGCGCGTGTTTCGCGTCGCGTTTCACTGGAATCTCCGCGACGACGAGTTCGCCTTCAAACGGAATCAAGCCGAGCAGCGCTTTGACCAACGTCGTTTTGCCCGCGCCATTGGGGCCCCATAACGCGAGCGCCTCGCCCGCGCGTAATTCAAAATTGACCGCTTCCAACACGCGCGTCTTGCCATACGCTTTGCCAACCGCGCGCGCGCTGACGACAATAGCGTCGCGGCTGGGCGTTGACGTCAGCGTTTTGTTTTGACTTGCTTTTTCGCGCATACGCGTTTCTCCACGTCGCAAGATCAGCGCTCCAATGCCGAGCGCGACACCGCATAACAGAGCGGCGAACAAAAACATTTCCATCGGTTTGCCACGCGCGAGGATAACGTCCGCGGGCAGCGGCGGAGGCGCGAGGCGCGGCGTCGCATCCTGAAATTTGGGTTGGGGCTTGACGAGCGGAAACGAAGTCGCCGCGAATTCCAACGCTTGCGCGGCGGGCGAATAAATCAGCGCGCGCAGCATCGGTTCGCGGTCGGTCATGTTTTCAAAAATTTTTTCCGCGCGATACGGCGTATCGCCCAGTCCGTCATGGTTGGCGTCAAGGCCCGCGTAATCGCTCCAATAATTTTCGCGCCACACATTCGCTTCGGGTTTGCCGCCGCCGCCATGCACCGCCATTTGTTCGGTGTTTTCCCAAAACACGTTGTCCGAAAATTCCACGCCCTTGACCGCGGGCATCACGGTCACGGCAATATCGTTGAACGCGAATACGTTGTTGGTGAAACGCGCGTAACCGTTTGGCGTGAACGGCGTGCCGTCGAGAAAAACGCCGCCGCGATTATCCACAAGCAGGTTGCGCTCCACCGTCGCGTTGTCCACATCTTTGAACCCAAGCGCGTAGCCGCTGGGACCGCGCTGTCCGCGTACATCATTTTGGCGCATGACGACGTTTTTGGAATACATCGCGTACATGCCGACGGAATTATTGAAGAGACGATTGTTTTCAATCAATGCCTCGTTGCAGTACATCAAATGCACCCCATAGCGTCCGGTCTCGATGAGGTTGTTAGTCACGCGTACGCCTTCGGAATACCAAATCACCAAATCGCGCGCGTTGTGGACATGATTATTTTCCACAATCGCGCGGGGACTGTACCACAATCGAATAGCGTCGCCTTTGCGTCCGCTTTCATATTCGGCGCGGCTAGTGATATCGTTCGCGCGCGCGATCGAATCTGGGGCTTGCGCGATAAAGATGCCAAACAAAACCTGACGCAGCGTATTATTTTCCACCTGCGCGCGCGGCGCGTTGACAGTGATGCCCGCGTGATTTTGATCGGGTTCGACGCCGCTATTTTGAATCACAAAACCGCGCACGCTACTATCGGGCGCGTTGAGCGTGACGACGGTGCCGCGATTGTCGCCATCCAAAATGGGGTTCGCGACGCCTTCGAGCGCGACCGATTTTGCGACGACCAGATTGCCGTGATAGGCGCCGCCGCGCACTTCAATGGCGTCGCCATCGCGCGCATCGCGCAGCGCGTCTTGAATCGAGGTGTACGGCCCTTGCGGCGAAACGATCAGACGCGCGGCGGCGCGCGCATTGGGCGCGAGCCACCATGCCATCGCGAACAAAATTCCGCTGGTCAGTAGAATACTGCCAAGTTTTCGCCACATTGCTGGATATTCTGACGCTCGCGCAAGTTGGTTGATTGGCCGGCTGGGACGCGAGGCGTTAGCTTGACGCTGCCAACCGCGCGCTATATTTTCACCGCTCCCGATTTCGTTTTGCCAGCTTTTTGTTCCAATATTTTCTGGCGCGCTTCGGCGGCGGGTTTATACGCGCGGCGGTGGAAATAGAGGCCAATCACGATGACGACGATGGCAAGCAATGAAATATAAAAACCCATTTCAAAACTGGCAAAGGTGCCAAATTGACCAATCTTGCTCGCGCCGACGAGGGCAGGCGTAAACGGTTGAATCGCGCCGCCGAGCGCGGATTTGGGGTCAATGCTGTGGCCGAATTGGTACAAAATATAAAACAAGTCCGCGACAAAAATAAACGGAAACATCAACGCGGGCAAGACCACCAATGTCGCCCATTTGGAATGGACAAAGACGCTCGCGGTGAGCAGCAAGCCAATCGCTAGAATCGCCGCCGCCGCGATGGAGCGTTCGAGCTGGCCGCCCGAATCCAATGGCGCCATGCCGAGATAATGATTGAGCGCGTCAATTTCTTTCATGTCGCCTTCGAGACGATTGACAAAAATATCCACACGAAGCCCGCGCGGATATTGCGGCGCGGTCATTTTCATGCTCCAGTATGGCATAAAGGTCGAGACCACCAAGAGGAGCGCGGCAATCGAAAAAATCGCGCTAGGAAGAAGATAATCAATCAAAGGATGTTTACTGCCGTCAGCCAAGATTACTTCAATCTTGGGTCCGCGAATGGAAGCGAGAATAGACTTCATATCAGTTCGTCGTTAGCCGTCCTACGTGGTCGGCAAGCAGCGCCAAGACGCTGCTTGCCGATTCACAATATTGGGTAATAGACCAGTTTCCGATTTGCTCCAAGGGACAGACCCTTTGGGTTTTCAGAAACCCAAAGGATCTTTTACCCTAGACCAAATAAGAATCCGCGCTAGCTTATGGCTCGACCATCATATAGCCGGCCATTTCGAGATGCAGCGCCGAACAAAATTCGGTGCAATAGAACGCAAAGGTGCCATCTTTGTCCGCGACAAATTCAAGTGTTTCAGTCTTGCCGGGTTCAAGCGATAGATTGACATTGTAACCGGGCAGAGCGAAACCGTGTGTGGCATCGCGCGTCTGTTCGAGATTGCTAAAGTGCCAGGTCACTTGGTCGCCTTTTTTAAGTTTGACGTGTTCGGGCGTAAAGTGCGAGCGAATGACCGCAGTCCAAATTTCAACCTTGTTGCCATTGCGAACGATTTTGGCTTGGTCGGGCGCACTGATGGCATTCGGGTCGGGCTGCATAGTTTCCGCGTTCGTGCCGGGCGGATACACTTCCCATGGCTTGAGTTTGTCGGCTTTGATGATTTGCGCGTAATGCGGCTCTGCCATGCCGATAGGCATATCATACAACACTTTCATCTGGTCGCCGGGTCTAGAAGTGTCCACGAGTTGGAAATTTTGCGGGAGCAGCGGTCCCACATTCGCAAAGCGGTCAATGCTCCACTTGTTCAACGCCACGACAAAATTGCCGTCTGGCGACGCGGTGTCGCCTTCCGCCGCGGCGATGTGACCGATATTATACTGCACGGGCAATTTCTGCACGAGCGTCCAGGGTTCTTCCGCATGCAACGATTGATACGGCCCGCCGAGCGTCCAACGCGCGACGACTGAATCGAGGAACAAAGAGGTATAGGCGTAACCTTTGTCGTCATAGACGGTGTGCAAGGGTCCAAGGCCGAGTTCGACTTGGGCTTCCATCGTCGCATCGAGCGGTAACACCGGAATGCCATACGCGTCTTTGGGCGAGCTATCATTCAACGCGGCGATGGCTTTTTGGATTTTGTCGAACGAATAGATGGTGACATGCGGATCAAGTTTGCCGCCGACCACTACGTATTCACCGCCGGGGGTTACGTCCGCGCCGTGCGGCGATTTCGGTTCAGGCGTAAAGAATACCACGCCTTCTTTGATCGCGGTGTCGAGACGAATGAGCGCCATGTCTTTGACTTTTTCCGTCTTGCCCGCTTTGAACAGTTCTTCCGCTTTCTTCCAATTTATGATGTGCAAATAATCCGTGTCGTTCTTGCTGGTGCCGGCTTCAAAAGGCGGATTGCCATTTTCGATGCCGCCAATCGCGAGTTCGGTGTTGATGGAATTGCAGAACAGCCAACCGTCGCTGCCCTTTTTGCCCGCGTCGCAGAGGTCTTGCCAGTATGGCGGCAATTCGAGCGCGAAAGATTGCGCGACATCAATGCGTCCCTGCGTGCGGTCAAATTTCCACAACGTCATAACGCCGCGATATTTTTCATTGTAATCGGTGGTAATGTCCGCGTATTCCCAACCGAACGGCGCCGCGTATTGCGGACCTTCGATGATGTAATCGGTATTGGGTGTGACGAACGAGCCGCCATGATCGGTGAGCGAGAGCGGATTTTTGACAATCTGTTTCGTGGCAAAATCACGCAAATCAATCACCGCGACGCGGGCGTTGGCTTTGTCATTGATAAACAAAAATTGACCGTCGTATTCGCCATTCGTTTCGGAAAGGCCGGGATGATGGGTGTCGCCCCAGAGGACAGGTTTATCGTTAACTTTGCCTTGCGCCAAAATCGTATCGCCCGAACCGCCAAAACCATAACCTTGCCACGGTTCCGGAGTGAACACGGAAATCAACTTTAGAATTCGCATCGAAGGCACGCCAACGACCAAAACTTGGCCGCCCTGACCGCCGGAAGCGAACATGATGTACGGGTCGAGTTGTCCCGAAGGGGTAAAAGTTTTCAACGCGGCATAAATATCATCTTGCGAAAGACCGCGTTCGGTGGCAACTGAGGCGGCATCCGCCGGCAACCCGCTCGCGCCGTTTGAGCCGCCGGGCTGTTGACCCGGAGGAGTGGGAACAGGATTGCCGCAACCGGTGACGACGACCAGCGCGGTCACAGTTAGAACGATAAGCAGAAAGAGCTTTTTCATTTGACACTCGCTTGAGGGCGTCCAAGTATGACGTAAAGGTCATATTTAAACGCGCCTGCAACGCCGCGCCAAATTGTCTGATTTGGCGCGTTGGCGTTGTGAGAACAAAAGATTGGGTTGATAGTTCGAGGCAGCCAGAGAAAGAGGGAATTAGGTGCGGGAGGCGAGCGCGGCGGCATCCAGAATCGCAATCTGTTGCCCGTGTATCTCGATCAACCCATCACGTTCCAAACTCTTGAGCGTGCGCCATGCAACTTCGCGCGCGGTGCCAACCATCGAAGCGAGCTCTTGACGCGTGAGCGGACGCGTCAAGGTCGCGGCGTTAGTATCGGCGCCGGGCGCGCTCTGTTCAAGCAAGACACGACAAACGCGGGCGGTTACGTCCTTGAATGCAAGATCATTTGCCAGCGTCGCCAGCTTGCGTAAACGTAAACTGACAATCTGTAAAAGCTGATTCAAGAGCCCCGGATTTTCGGCAATCAATTTGCGCGCGAGTTCGGGCGGATAGCAGTAGATTTCGCACGCCGTCATTGCCTTGGCGGTCACGGCATGCGCGCCGCCATCGAACAATGGAATCGGGTCTACCACATCAGCGGGTCCGAGAATCTCTAGAATCTGTTCCTTGTCGCGACTGCTGCGGCACAACTTGAGATTGCCGGATTTGATAACGTGAAGCCCCGCACAGGGCGCATCTTCTCGAATCAGCGTTTGGCGCGAGCGCAGTTGTTGCAGACGGACGCGTCCGCGCAGCATCGCGCGGTCGGGGACCGCAAGTTGTTCTTCAAACGGAAGCGTTTCAACCTCTTGCACGCAACGGCTCATTCCCAACTGCCTTTCTGGGCGCATTATAGACAAAAAGTGTGACTTGCAACTAGGACGCAAGTCACACTTTTTGGGGGTCGAATGACACCAAGATATTGTAAATCAAACAATTTTGTATGGGCGGATAAGAGGTAGCAAACGATTACGGGGAAAGGTCAGTTGGCAGAGTAAACCATTTTTTCTAGCGCGCCAATATTATAGAGAGTGACATGCTTGCCCTTTGCCTGCAAAATACCTTCGCGTTCAAATTGAAGCAAGGCGCGCGCGACGACAGCGCGGTCCGTACCAACGCATGAAGCGAACATTTCTTGGGTCAAATCCAAATCTAATTCGATGCCCAAGGCGGTTTGTTCGCCGCGCAGGCCCGCTTGACACAAGAGCGCATCCGCAACGCGAACCCGCGTACGATGCAGCGCGAGCGCAGTGGCGAGCTTGGTGAAATGACGGTAACGTTCCGCCATCATTTTAGCGAACGCCATCCCCAAATTCAAATCCGCCGCCATACGCTGCTCGATTGCGCGCTTGTCCAATAATTTCAATCTCACCGACTCTAGGGCTTGCGCCGAGACCAAACTCACCTGTCCTTCGAACAATGGATAGGTATCAAGACAAAAACGATCGGCGGCGCGCGCAATACAAACGGTCAGCTCGCGCCCATCCGACGCGGTGGTATATAACCGAACGCGCCCGCATTCGATAAACCATAAATACTGACTGCGCGCGCCCTCTTCAAAAATAGTTTCGCCAGTTTGATATATGCGCGTGATGGTCACTTGGCGCAGCGATGCGTATGCTTGGTCCGACCAATGCGCGAGCGCAGGCGATTGCGTATCAACAGTGACAGAAATCGTCTTGGGCATTGGGAGCAGCTTAGCCGCGCTTGCGTCCGCGCCATAGGGTAAAACGTCCCGTAAAAAGAGGGACAGATAACAGACGCGTCAGACAAACTCCGCGAATTTTAGAGCAGATTCCTGATGGGTTCAAGGGACAAACCTTTCGGGTTTCGGAAACCCGAAAGGTTTTATCCCTTCAATCGAATAGGAATTTACTCTAAATTAGCGCCTTGCGCTTGCCGATTCCATGTTACAATTTTGATAATTGCTTGACGCGCGCGCATCAAATTCAATACGGATGGCGTGGTTGGCGCCCAAATAATTTTGCGCTGCCGCGCGCCGCGCAAATTCAAAGGAGCAATGCGTGTATCAAAAATTTCGCGATCCGGTTAGTGGATTGATGCATCTCGGCGCGGCAGTGGTCGCGGCGGTGGGCGCGCTGGGGTTGGTCTATCTCGGACGCGACAGCTTGGGCAAACAGCTATCGTTATTGATCTATGGCTTGAGCTTGGTTGTCATGCTTGCGGCGAGCGCGGCGTATCATCTCGTCAACGCGTCGCCCGATACTGTGAAATTCCTTCGCAAGCTCGACCACTCGGCGATTTATCTCATCATCGCGGGAACGTACACCCCCATCTGCCTTTATTTTTTCACCGGTTTTTGGCAATGGGGTATGGTCGCGCTCATTTGGCTCCTTGCCATCATCGGTATTGCCATCAAACTAGTTTTCATCCACGCGCCGCGTTGGTTGACTGTCGCGATTTATTTGGGTATGGGTTGGCTCGGCGTATTTGCCATTCCCGAAATGTTAAACACCATGCCGCCGGGAGCGATTGGCTGGTTGTTCGCGGGCGGCATTTTCTTTACGCTCGGCGCGCTGGTATATGCGTTCAAAAAACCGGACTGGTATCCGAATGTGTTCGGCTTTCACGAGTTATGGCATGTGTTTGTCATTCTCGGTTGTCTGTGCCATTTCATCGTCATCGCCGTCTATATCGCGCCCGCGACAGCGCGCTAAAAAAAACACATCCCGCAATCGGCGCGGCATGTGTTTTTTAAATGGCGGAGGGTCACACGGACCACTCTACTTCGACTCCTCATTCGTCACATTCGCAATCAATCAAGCGCAGCCAACTCGCAATCTCCGCCGGCGCAATCAAGCCGCCCGCGTCCGCCGCATGCGAAACCGCGCGCGGCGCGCAGAATGAATCGAGAATGACCAGCAGCGTCTCGGTCGGATTCACGCCCAACAGCGCGGCGTATTTTCGTTTTACGCTGCCGTCAGCGTCGGACAATGCCGCATAAGCGCGCGCGAACTCATGCGCCCATTCTTTGGTCGTTTCCAAATCCGCGCGCGCGATAGGCAGCGGCAGCGCGTTATATTCTTCAAAAAGTTCGCGCGGCTGCGTCAACTGCCGCGCGTAACCTTGACTGACGAGCGCATTGACATCATCCACAAAAAACAGGACGGCGCGCTTGCGCCCCTGCAATTTGTATAGCGTCACCGCGTCGCCGCGAGTAGAGGGCAAAGTGAAATTAGGCAAACGCTGGTTTTTCAACGCGCCGCGAATTTCATCCGCGCGCGGCGCATCGAATTGATAGCCCGCCGCGCGCAGCGCCGTTTCAAGTTCCAACAACGACGGTTCAGCGATAACATTTTGCGCGTCGCCGAACACGAGTGTCGGCGTCACGCGCTTGCCATTATTATATTTATCCAACAGCGCGTCCACGTCGGAATTTTCTTGCCGATTGTAAAGCGCAAAGGGAATTTTTAACGCGCGCAAGCGCGCCGTCGTGATTGCGGTATCTTCACACGTCACACTGCCGTATACGGTAATTGAAAGGGGAGACATCATTTATGCAGTTCGCGTCAGCGCGTGACGCAGCGTCAGAATGACAGCGGCATGCGTCGCAGCGCGCGCGAATAAAGCCACGGAAAAAATTTGCGAATCGGCACGGCGAATTTTTCTATGCCGCCGTAATCATATTCTTGTTTTTCCGCGCGAATCGCGTACAAAATATGTTTTGCGCTTGCCTCAATCGTCATGGAGCGGCGATGTTCTTTATCACTGACGCCGCCGCGAACCGACCCATCAGGCAAGAGCGCATTTTCCGAGATACGCGTTTGCACAAAACCGGGACAAATAATCGTCACTTTAATTCCGTAACGATACACTTCGGCGCGCAGTGAATCAAAAAATCCGTGTAACGCGTGTTTCGACGCGCAGTAGGCAGCGTGTCCGGGAATTGGCAACTTGCCTGCAAGTGAACTGATGATGACGATTTGTCCGCTTTTCTGTTCAATCATATACGGCAGTGTCGCTTTCGTGAATCCTCTTTTTCTACCACATAATTTAAGCGCGGCTTAATCGCAAGTGTTTGTCCGTCTAATGCCAAACCGCACGTTACAAACAATTCACGTCCGTTCTCGTTATGCCGTAGTTTTATTTTCAAGTCAAGCACAGCGAAAAGGGCGCGGGATTGCTCGTAGGTGGGTTTTCTCTCTAACTTGGCGCGAATGTCCCGCGCGGTTGCTCGAATCGTTGCTATATCAGTGTCTGTTACTTCGCGGCGCGCTAAAAGCGCATCTATTTCGACAAGCGCAGCCGAAAGCGCGTCTTTTTCTTTCCCTAAGCGGTCAATGTCCGCGCGCAATGCCGCACGTCCCGCGCGGCTTTCCATCTCGCTTAAATCTGCCGAAAGGTTTTGCATTTTCCTATCGGCGCGGCGCATCAAATCTAATGTTAGGGCGCGCCGCTCGCGCGTTTTGCTCAATTCACTTTCGCGGCTTTCAAAATACTTGTAGATACCCTTTTCTAATTTGGCGCTATCGGTCAACAATTCGATAAGCCAATTCCATACAAGCGGCTCGAAAATTTTGACGTTAATGCTGCCCTCTTTGCAGTCTGTTAAATGTCGGTCATGTATGCGCGCGCCGCACATATAATAATGATAATCGCCGCTTTCCTTTTTGCCAATTTGCGTGCCGCATAACAGTCTCCCGCAAACGCATCTTGCAAAACCGCTAAACACATAGGGATATGACCGCGCGCGCATGCTTGCAAGGCGATTATGCTTTAACACGTCTTGCGCGCGGTCAAACGTTTCGCGGTCAAGAATGGCGAGGTCAGGCAATTCGACTAGAATGCCCATTCGCTCAAAAATACCAAGCAATTCTTTGTTAGAGAGCAAACCGCGCAAAAAACACGTCCGCCAGCCGCGCGCCTTGTTTGCGGTTGGGACACCCTCCGCCGTTAATTGCCGCGCAATCGAATTTATACCAACAGGCATATAGCCGTTTTGCCCTAACAGCATGTCCACAATGCGCCGCACAATCGCCGCCTGTTCTTGGTCAATCTCTAGCCGCGCGTCCGCGCCTTTTCCAATTTGACGAAAAGGATACGGCGCAGTGCCGTTACCAATCCATTTTCCCGCTTTGATTTTGGCGAATTTGCCGCGCCGCGTGCGCTCTTTGATTTTCTCGCGCTCGAATTCCGCTATCACGCCCTCCACGTTTTCTAATAGACGACTTTCCGCCGTGTCTTGCGATTTCCCGCGATTGGCGTAATGCAATTCGACGCCCGCGCGGTTGAATTCCTCGCGCAAAATTAAAAGGTGCGCGAGATTGCGGCTAAGTCTGTCCGCCGCATACACTATTACCGCGTCCGCCTCTTTGCGTTCCAGCATCGCGCGCAAAGTGTCTAGCGCGGGTCGGTCAAGTTTCGCGCCGCTGCAATCGTCTTGGAGTTCGCGCACAACTTTTATGCCGTTCGCTTCGGCATAAATTCGCATTGCTTCTAACTGTGTTGAAAGACTATACCCGTTTTGCGCTTGGTCGTCTGTGCTTACGCGTGCGTAAATGATAGCCCGTTTCATCGTTTCGCCTCTCGTGAATTGTGCGCGGCGCGAGTTTTCCGCAGAAAAGCCCGCGCCGCGCGTTTCGTGTGTTCAAATTGTCGCGCGCGCCGTTTGCGACATCGGCGCGGTTGTCTCTATCAACTGGAATGCCGCGCGTGTGCCGTCGGTGCTTACGATGTATTGCGCGCGCGGAATGAACAAGCAAAGCGCGTCCTGTTCATTCGCCGCGGTCACGCCCAAGCCCGCTTGTTGGCAATAACTCACCGCGCTTTCTAGCAGTTGCAGCGCTTCGGGCGCGGTGATGCTCGGCGTCATGCGCCGCGTTCGCGCTTGGCTTGGCTTGCGTCGTTCGCTCTTGGCTTTGCGCGCGCTCGGCGCGTCTTGCTTTGTTTTGGTCATATTCCTGTTTCCTTTCATCGGCGAGTAAATCAAACTTGCCGCCATATTTTGCCGCGCGTTTGGCGTGACTGCCGCGCCGCCATTGCCAATACCGCCCGCGCTTTTGAATTTCGATGCGCCATGCTGTCGCGAGGTTCGGGAGAGGTTGCAAGTCAATCGGTTGCGTCTCTCCCGTTACGCGTTTGGGTCGTCGCGCTCTGTCCCTCTGCGTTTGCGCGTCTCCAACTTGGGCAGCGCGGGCGCGTCCGCGTGCAAAGTGTTTCCGTTGCCATTCCCACCGCGCGTTTTATCCAGAACAGATTGCAGCAATGTAATTTCGGTTGGCGTTAAATTGCCAAGCGCATTTGTCGCGCGCGGCGCGTCGGACGCGCTCACCTGTTCCGCAATCGCAAATGGCGCGCGGCGTTGCCGTTTCGCAATGCGGTCAATGTGTTCTTGCCGCACTTCGCGCCCAAAAAAACCTTTGGCTTCGGACGATTGCAGCCAATTCATTCTTTGCTCGCGCCGCGCGTCACTCTCCATACGTGATGCCTCGCGGTCGTCCACGTGGTCTTGGCTAAAGAATATCCACGCCAACAGACAGAATACCGATACTGCCAAGTTGATGCCTGTCGCGTATGATAGGTCTTTGATAATCGCGTCGCTCGTGTCAAATGCTTGTGGCGCGAACATCCAAACCAAGTCAATCGCCAAGACGATTACAAGCGAGATTGCAGACAACGCTAGGAAAATCTTTTGCGCGCCTGTCGCGCCATTGACCGCGCTATGATGAAATGCCGCCGCGTCCATTGCCGCGGTAATCCATACGCACGCAATCAGTAATGACGCGATATACCATTGCTCACTTGAAAAAGCGTAAGCGATAATGGCGGTTTGAATCCCGCCCGCCACTAACGCCGCGCCAATCGGAATGAGAGAATATACAATTTTGTTGTTCATTTTTGTTTATTCGAGATTGCGGCAATCGTGTTAGAATCGTATGCGGTTGCCGCAATCTCGGTTGTTCGGTAACTACTATCGGCGTTCAAGTTCTATCGGGACAGGGACGCCGATTTTATTTTTATTTTTACGCGTCCTTTAATGTTCTTGGTCATGTCATTTGCATCACCTCCGCGCTCATTTCGTGCGTTTAGAACGTTTCCAATACTGCGCCACAGTCCAAGCAATGCAGCGCATAGTTATCGCCTTGCAAATTGCGATGCTCGCAGCCGTCAAAATCCGCGTGCGTCGGCGCGGCGTTTCGTTCTTGAAACGCGCGAATTTTCGCCGCCGCGTAAAAGACCAAATGCAAGCAAAAATGATTCGTGCGATATTCTTGGCAATGACAGCGCAGCGCGTTCGGTGTGATAAATTCGATTGTGCGCGCGTCGGTGGCAGTGTTCGGGTTCACGCGTTCGGTAGGTGTGAGTGTGGCTAACATTTTTTGCGCCTCGATTGAATGAAACGAGCAAGACAATAGCGTGACGGCGTGAACGTCGGCTATCATCTTGCTCGTATAAAAAAACTCTATCGCGTGATAGAGTTCTGGTATATAATTCGTTTCAGCCCGTAAATTGTCACGCACAATTTTCGGGTTAGTGCCGTGTAAGTGTTAGCGCACTTGCGCGGCATGTTTTAGGATTTGAAATTTACAACTATTGGAAATTATAAACCCGTTTTCGCAAAAGTCAACTACCAGATTTCCGCCCTCTTTTTTCACCTAATTTGTCCGCCGCGCGCTTGTGCGCCAATAGACTTTTTTTACTCACCAGCCATATCGTCGCAATCTTGCGCGCTTGAATCTTGCCAAGAGCAGCCAAGTCGCGGATATAGTCTGGTGTGTATCCCGTCAATTCGCTCGCCTCTTTCGTCGTAATCCAATCGTCTTGTTTCGCCATAGCCCGCGCTCCTAGAAAGTTTTTTGCCCTTGCGCGAGATTATAAACCGCGCCCGCTTGCCGCGCAATACCCTATCATTCAGTTGTCAAAGTGCAATCGTCCGCGCATTGTCCGCAGACAAGCTCACCGCGCGGTGAAACGTCATTCCAAATTCACCTTCTCGAAAACGAAAACGAATTCATACTCGCAGCGCAGATTTCCATTCGCCCCAAAGCGATTACGCGGCGTCTTGACGCTATGACATTCGCGCAAGGTCAAGCCCATGCCGCATAGCATTTCGCGATGCCATTGCGAGACATCCACTTGCCGCCCCCCTCGAATGTGGTCGGATACGTTCAACACAAATAGCCCGTCCTGTTTCAACACCCGCACACTTTCCCCCCACGCCCGCGCGTGACGCTCGCAATACTCCGCGCCAAATTGGAGCAAGCCCGTATTGTCCGCGTGCAACGCGCTCCCGAACGCGTGGTAGTAGGTGTTCCGCTTGGACGCATCGCGCGCGCGGTGATGGTCAGCCATGCGATTACCATAGGTCGGGGATGTCACAATCGCGTCAAACGTCTCATTTGCAAACGGCAAAGTTAGCGCGTTGCCCATGACGCGGCATTTGCCTTGCGCTTGGGCGATAACGTTCCCCTCGATTTCATTCAACACAAACCGCGCGCCCGTAAAGCCCAACTTGGCAAGTCCGCCCACACCCGCAAACGGGTCAAGCACAAGCCAACCCGCGCGCAGATAGCGCGCCATTATCGGGAACAGCGCAGCCGAAAACCGCGCGGGGTGGCGAATCGGATTCGTGAATTGCGGCAATCTGTTTTGCTCAAGCATCGTCAAGTTCTCCAAAAGTCGCGCGCTCCCATTGCTCTACTTGGGCGTGCGCCTCTGCTATCATTTCGCGCAGCGTTTCGAGTTCCGCCGTCATACCGCGCGCGGCGAGTGTGATTTGCGCGCGTTCTACGCCTTGCGCTTTCACAATCTCAAACCAATCATTTTGCGCCGCTGTCTCGCGTAACCTCGTTTCGATTTGTTCAACGCGCGTTTGCAAAGTTTTCGCGTTCATGCTCATTGTGTATCCTTTGGCGCGCCAAGTTCCGCAAGAAAATCGGCATACGGCTCACCCGTTAGCGCGTAAACGCGTTGCCCATAGTTCAAGCAGCGTTCGCGCAAGGTTTCGGGCAACTTGTCCCAAACTTGCGCCGTCAACGCGCGGGCGTCCGTATTTGCCGATGCTTGCTTGCCGATGCTCGCTTCTAACATTGCCGCAATCTCGGCGCATTGCGCTTGCGTAAAATTCGCCTTGATTGCATCGGCGAGAGCATCCATCAAGCCAAGCTCCTCACGTTCCAACTCTGCGCGGACTTGGCGCATGGCTCTATCGGTGCGTGATGCCAGATTCATGCTTTCACCTCGCCCCGCGCTTTCAACGCATTTTCGATTGCCTCTACCCGCGCTTCGAGTTCGCCCGTTTTAATTGCTTCGACGAACGCGTGCGCCAGCGCGACAAGTAATCGCCCGCGCTGGATGCTGTTCTCCATTGGCAAGGTTTCCGCGAGCGCGTAGTCCAGCACAGCTAGGACATCGGTCAACGTGCGTATTCGCTTGGGCAATCCTTCGGCGCCGCCGCCGTGTGGAACGCGATTGCGTTCGCCGCCGCGCTTGTGTCCTTCGGCGCGCGCTTTGCCATGCGCGGGCGAATGGAACGCGCAATAGCCGTCTGCGCCCGCGTGCGCCGCGCACGGCTCGCCGCGCCCGTTTTTCGCCTTGCACGTTTTACTTGTTCTGGTAGTGATGCGTTTGCTAGTCATGTGCCGCCAATGTGCCGCTAATGTGCCGTCATAGTGCCGTTACGCGCTCTGCCATTTGCCGCCAATGTTCGGGCGAGAGTTCCAGCCCTTCGGCGAGTGTGTCAAACCACGTGTCTTGTAAAAAGCGCTCGGCGTCGACGCGCGTCTCGGCTTTACGCAAATCCGATAGGGCGAAAAAAATTACCGCGAACGCGAGTGCCGATAGTCCATCCTCGAAATGTGCCGCCAACGCGAGGGCGTCATAGTTGCGCCGTAAAAAGTCCTTCGGGCGTCGGTTGGAATGGCGGTAATTTTGTTGGCGATAGGTGCGCGACATGGGCGATTCTCCATTTCAGAATCGCGCCCGCGCCCGTTCGCCCCCGTGCCGATATGACCAATTGGTCGCCGCCCCGCATGCCGATAATGTCCACAGACAAGCCCGCGTCGTATGTCCATTAGGACACTTGATGCGTCTATTGCGGACACTTGCAAGCCCCGCGCGCCGCTTATTGACTCTGATACCAACTCGTGCACGGAATTTTTTCATTTTTTTCAGGCAGTTCAGACGCTAGCACCGCGTTAGAACGATTCCTAGAGAGTGAAACTTGGCAAATGTCTCGTCACGAGACATTTGCTCATATTGACTAGCGCCGCGTTAGAACGCATCCTAGCGAGTGAAACGGAAATCGGTTACGAAAACCTGAGAAAACCTCATATTCTAGCACCGCGTTAGAACGATTCCTAGAGAGTGAAACAGTTTTCGGTCAGTTTTATTACTGTTCACCATGGGTCTAGCACCGCGTTAGAACGATTCCTAGAGAGTGAAACACGGAATTTTTTCATTTTTTTCAGGCAGTTCAGACGCCCGCACGCCGCTTATTAACTCTGATACCAACTCGTGCGCTTGGCTTGTCCGCAGACAACGCCGCGGGCGCGGCAGCAAGGGCTTGCGCCGTTTCACCTGTCCGCGCGGCATGTCTTTCGATTCAATCTTGATTTCCGTCACGCGTCCGGGCGTGATGCCGATGGGTTTGCTAGTCATGTAGGGTAAATCTTCAAAAAATAACTATGCTGTATGGTATGTAGGAGTTTTCCACAATCTTCTATACGCGAGGGATTAGACCCCGCGAGTTTGTGGAATTTGACTACAGACCATACAGCCCTACAGGTTCAATAAACCGATGCCAACATAGACATTACCGCGCTCTGTGCGCCTTTTCGCGAATCGCTTCGCCATGCGTTTCGCGAACGCCATTCCGCTCATTGCGCCGAGTCCGTTTTCGTCCGCCCATTTGCGATATGCGGCATACAGTTCATTTGCGCGCGTTACAGCGTTCGGATTCACAACGCAACACGCTGCGATAAATTGCGTTAACGTATCTTCGCCCGCGCGGTATTCCTGCGTCGCCAGCCGCACGCTATCGGGCGGATTCAAACCCGCGCGTTGCCATTCCAGACAGCCGCGCACAAGCCAAGCCAGAATCCCGCCTTGCTCGCCGCGCAGCGTCTCGGCGAGTTTCGGGTCGCGCGGATGCTCATTCGGGTCCGTCGGGTCGGGTCGCGTGACGAATCGCTGTGTCAATTTCACGATAAAAACGCGCTCGTAAAATGCCGCGTCGTCGGCGTCGGCGTGCGGCAGCCGATTCGTAGAGAGAACGAATTTCCAAGTCGGCGCGATTTCCACGCCGCGCGCGGCGAACATTCCGCGCGCTTTAATCGTGTCTCCACCCGCGAGTTGTTTAATGCGCGCGAGATTGAAACGCGCGCCCTCGCGCGTCTCGGAAAGCAAGACCAGCCGCCGCGCCGCAAGGTCAACCAAAAATTGCTTGGGTGCGCCCGCGCGTTGGTCTTTGGCGTCCAAAAATAAATCATCCTCGCCCGCCGTCGCGTAACTGCCCAGCGCGCGCGCAATCGTTTCGGTCAAGATGCGCTTGCCGTTGCGGCCGTCTTCGCCATGCAACACCACGAACGCGTTTTCGGAAACATCGGCGGTCAGACAGTAACCAAACCAACGTTGAATGAACGCGATTAGGTCAGCATCTCCCGCGAAAATCTCTTGCAAGAATTTTTCCCAGCGCGGCGCGGGCGCGTGTAGGTCTTGCCATTCCGTCGGCGCGATTGTGCGAATGTAATCGCGCGGCGCGCCGTCGCGAAATTCAAAATCGCGATAGCGTAAATCCAACACGCCATTCGCGCAGCCAAGTAGCATCGAATCGTTGTCCCATTCGTTGCCGCGTAACGCCAGCGCGTCTTGTTTGCGCGCGCGGTCAAGGACATTCGCGATTTTGTTGCGATTCCGCAAAGAGTTCGCGCGCGCGTAAAGTTCTTTGATTTGCTTGTCCGCGTCCTCTCCATTTTGGCGTTTGCGTTCGGCGCTCGCAAAGAGGTATTGCGCCGCAATTTCATCGGTCACGAATTTTTCAACCTTGCCCGTTTCGTCGCGCGTCCAAGAGTGTTGATTGAACAAATACCAAGCGCTTTCGGCATGGTCAAAACAAATTTTGTCGGCGAACAAACGCGCTAACAATTCCGCGTCGCCCGTCTCGGCGCGCGCGAACGCGGCAAGAATTTCGTCAAAAGACAAATACGGCGCGTCGGTTTTCGGCGCGTCGGTTGGCGTCGCGCGCCTGGGCGCACGCGTCGTCGGTAATTCCACGTCCGCGCGTTCGGCGAGAATTTGCAGCGCGGGCATAAACTCAACGTTGTCGCATTGCATCACGAATCGAATCGCATCGCCGCCCGCGTTGCAGCCAAAACAATGCCACAGCCCGCGCGCGTTGTCCACAGACAAAGACGGCGTTTTGTCTGCGTGAAACGGACAGCGCCCTTGCGCTTTATCGCCGCGCGTTTTTAATTCCACGCCGCGCGCTTGCATGAGTTCCACCAAGTCAACGCGCGTTTTAACTTCGTCAATCAATTCGCGTGTGATGCGCGAACGCGCGCCGCCGCTTGGCAACCTGTCCGCGTGATTGCGTCGTGAGAGTTCACGCCCGCACACTTCGCGCCGCCGCCGATGGTCGCTCACAGCATACGCGGCAAAGTCGCGCGTTTCATCGTCAAGCGATTCCGCTAGCCACTCGCCCCACCTTGCTAACTCGGCGTCGTGGTATTCCATTTCGACGAGAACATCCCCCGCCGCGAGAGTTCGCAGTTTGCGCGCGAGTTCGTCTAACGCGGTTTGCTCGGCGTCTGTCAGCGTCTCGATTGCGTCTTGGGCGCGCATGGTGTTCACGTTTTCAAGAATCATCACGTCACGCGCTCCAAAAAATTTAACTGCGTCACAAGCGGTTCGGCGTCGCGATTCCAAAACTCAAGCGCGAGTGCAATTTGCTCACCAAAGCCGCGCGCGACGCGAAAACCTTTTGCGCGAATCGTCGCGATGCTTGCGCGATAAACGCGCGATGTTTCGGCGTCTGTTACTTGCACAAAGCGCGCGTCGGCATTTTCGGCGTCATTCAAACTTGAAACGTCAAAGGCGATGGCACGCGGAACGCGTAAAAAATGTTTGGACCCAAGAACATTTTTGTAAAACGTCTCGCCGCACACTTCGCCGATTATTTTTGAGTTTGCGCGAATCGGGACGCGTTTCAGCGATTGCGTTTTCATCGCACACCACCGCGCGCGCAAACTTCGAGAAAACGCGCGAGACGCTCAAATTTTCGCTTCGCCGTTTCACGTTCGCAGCGTCGCGCGTTCTGCGTCGCGCGCGCGGCAAGTTGACGCAAGAAAAAACGCGACGTAGAATAGCGCGCAGAAACGTTCGCTTGCCCGCGCGCGTTTCGCCCCGCCCGCGTCGCAAGCGCGGGTTTTTTATTTTTCGTCTTCATCGCTCACCTCGATTTTTGCGCGACGCGTATCAACGCGCGTTTTTTCCGCGTCGCGCGGTTCGGTTTGCGCGTCGCGCGCGTCGGGGTCGGAAAACGACAAAATCAATGAATACACGCGCGCGAGTAAGACCGCCTCCGCGTCGCGCGTCTTGTCAATTTGTTGCAGCATGATTCACCCCCTCCGCGTCGCGCTCGGCGTCGGTCATTGATTCATTTTTCAGATAACCCGCATTTTCCAACGCGCGACGAATCAGCATCGCCGCCTGCGCGCGTGGGTCGCGACGCTCGGAACGCGAGAGACGCATCAACGCGTCGCGCTCGTCGGAACGCAACGCGACGCGCATCGAGAAATAAAAAACTGAAGCATTTTTCATGCTTCAGTTTTATCAGATTGACGCGACGAAAACGCGACGAAAACGCGACGAAAACGCGACGAGTTTTAATCTATCAAATTTCGCCAACCTCGAAAAGTTGACAACGGAACAAGCATCTCGCCCGTTGCGTAATCAGTTCCGAAATTTTCAATCAGCCAATCGGCGAGTGGTGGACGTTCATCGCGCGGGATTGCATCCCACGCTTGAATGGCTTTAATTTTCTCTGCCCTTGTTTTTGGCGGTTCGCCGTTGCCGCGCCAAGTCGGTTGTTCTGTCGGCGCGGGCGCGCTTGACACACTCTCACCGCGCACAATTTGTATTAATTCGCGCCGATTCCAATTTACAAACAGCGAATCGTCACGCGTAACTTTTTCTAAAATTTCAACAGGAACGCGTAAACTCGGATTCGTAAAGATTTTGACCAGACACTCGCGCGGCAATGTGACGTTATCGGTTTCACTATCAGCAAGGTATTCGATTAACTCTTGATACTTGCCCGCGTCAATGAGTGTGCTTGATAGCATTTTGATTTGTCTCCGCCCGCGTTGCGAGGAAGTCAGCGTGTCAATCAATTCGTGTTGCATCAATTCGTCAAAAAGTCGCATGCAGGTTGTTTCAATCTCTGCCCAATCGTCGGGCGAAAATGCCCCCGTAACGAGTGTGCGCCCGTTTAAGAATTGCGCGGTCAAGTCGCAGTGAACGTCGGGATTGTCAACCACCAATTCGATGCCGATAGGGTTCGTGTCCGCTTCAAACTTTGGGGGATGGGGCAGATACGGCAACGTGGCGCGTTCGTTTTGTTGCCACATCAAAGAGTTGTTTTCGAGTTGGCGCGTTCCCAAGTCAATCGCAAACGTCGCGAATTGGTAGGGCGTTCCCTTGAAGTAAAATTCTATGTTCTTTGTCATAGCATCGTCTCCGCAAAACAAAAAGCCGCCCGCGTCTGGTTTGACGCGAACGGCTTAAAACTGCTATACTCGCTTTGCCAAGCCGTTCACGTCGGTTTGGCGTATGCGCTCCAAGATGTTGACAGCATCGCGGAGCGCGTTTGTTTTTATTAGAATGTCTGTTCGCCGCGCATTTTATCGCGTTTCGCCGCGCATTTCAACAATGGACGCGGCGCGTTTGCGATACGGAACATGCAATAACGCAATCGCTTTCCGTTTCGCTTGCTCGCCGCGTCGGTCATAACGCGCGGTGGTTTGCACGTTCGCATGTCCCGCGAGGCGTTGCACAGTCGCAATATCCGCGCCCGCGTCAAGTAAATCGCTAACAAACGTCCGCCTAAAATCATGTGGTGAAAGATTCTTGACGCCCGCCTGCGCCGCGCGTTTGCACAACAGATTAAAAATCGCTTCGGGATACATCCGCCGTAGAATGATTGTTCCGCCTTTCGAGATAGGGCAAAACAGCGCGCCTGTTTCATTCCCGCGCAAAATCAGCCAATCCTCTAACGCGTCCTTTGCCCCGTTCGCCACATAGCCCGCGCGTTCCTTGTTGCGTTTGCCGCGAATCGTTAACGCGCCCGTCTCGGCGTCGTAATCGTCAAAGTTCAACGCGCAGATTTCCGCGCGCCGCAGCCCGCCCACGCGCAACAGCGCAATAATCGCCGCATCCCGCGCGCCCGCCGCGCTCGCATCGTTCGCGCACGCGGTCATAAGCGCGTCAATTTCGCCGCTTGAAAGCGCGCGCCCGCGTGGTAACGTCGCGCCATGCACGCTTTGAACATCCGCCGCGCGCGCGTAATCGTCCGCGCTCATTTGCCCAAGCCGCCAACTCGTTTTGAGAACACCGCGCAAAGCCGATAGCATTTTATTCGCGGTCGCCGCGCTATACTCTTGCGCGAGTTTCGCGCGAATCGCCGCAGTGTGTTGAAAGCGCAGCGCAGTCCAATTCAAGGTTAGCGCGTCGGCGTCGCCGTTCGTGAGCATTGCCGCGATAGTATTCAGCGCGTCGCGCATGGTGCGCCGACTGCCAAATGCAAGAGACGCGAGATAGACCGCCGCCGCGTTTTGGTCAAGCGGAACGCGCGCGGCGTTCGGAATAATCAACGCGCGCGCGTTGGTCGGTTCGGTTGCCGCAAGCGCGGCAAGTTCGGTTGGTGTGTTCATTGTCTCACCTGTATTAGAATCTCCATTCTCGTATGTAATTTGGACAAAAAAAATCATGCCGCCATGAATGTTTGGCGCGGCATGACAAAGTTAACTGCGTTGATGCGTGTGGGAATAGTTAACGTTTCAGCAAAAATAATTATGCGGTGATTTGCTCGCTTTCGTCAACGCGACAGGCCCAAAATAATTTACTTGCATCACGCGTTGTTGCGTCGCAAGCTCCGTATCCTTTACATAGCCGCGAAAACCAACGCCCGCGTTATTGATGAGAACATCAATGCGTCCAAACAACGCGTGCGCTTGTTTTGCTTTTTCCGGCGCGGCTTGCAAAGCGGCAACATCGAGCGGCAGAATGGCAATGTGTGATGGAGCGCCCGCGCAATTTCTTTTGACGCGTTCCAATTCCTCGACGCGGCGCGCGGACAAAATCAGTTTCGCGCCTTGCTGCGCCAGCGCGTACGCGACGCCTTCGCCGATGCCGGACGACGCGCCGGTGAGCCACACCACTCGGTCTTGGAAATTTTTCACAACAGCACCAGCCATACGCCTGTCAATGCCAACGCGCTGCCCGCCCAAATGCGCCGCGTCATTTTTTCTTTGAGAAATAACCACGAAAACAAAACGCCAATCAACGGCGACGCGCTGTTAAATAGCGCGGCGCGCGCGGCGCCCGCCAAGGCGACACCCATCACAAAAACCAAGCTGCCGATGCCCGTGCTGTACACGGCAAGCGCGATTTGACGCGGCAAACCGGCGCCGCGATAACTGCGCCACACGCGCGAACCTTTGAGCAGCTGCGTGACAGGTAGCAGAATCAGCGCCGCGATGCTCAGGCGATACGCGCTGACAAGCACAGCTTGCTGAATATTTTCGTGCAACGTCACCGGCGCTTGCATTTGAATGCCAAGACGCAATAGAGTCGTCGCGCACGCCCACAAAAACGCCGCGCCCACCGCGCCCGCGACGCCAAGATAGCGCGCGCGCGCGACAAGCTTGCGCGGTTCCGTTCCAACGCTTGGCGCCAAAATCATGTCATTCGCCTCATCCGCATCCGCCGGTTTTTCGCGCCCCAGCAAAAATAACGCGAACACGACCAACGCCGTGCCAAGCAGCGCCTGCGGCGTGATCTGTTCACCCAACAGCGGCACCGCGAGCAGCCACGTAAATACGGGATACACGCCCGAAATCGGCATGGCGCGCGACGCGCCGATTTGGGTCATGCTCCAGAAATAAATCGAATCGCCCAAACAAAAACCGAGAATGACCGACGCCGCGAGCGTCAGCACAGCCAGCGGCGTTATTCGCAAAAGCAGTTGCCAGCCGTCAAAAAACGGCAGCAGCGCAAAAAAGAACAACGCGCCCACGACGACGCGAAACGCGTTGAACGAAAGGGTATCCACCTGCGCGGCTTGGGCTTTGACCATCAAACTGGAGGTTGCCCAAATCACGGCGGCGGTAAAAGCAAAGAGAATTCCAAGAGACATATTCTGTGACAACCGAACGCGCAAGCAGCAAGCGCCATTGTCAGGCCAACTGCCTGTCACTTACTGTTTGCCGATTACCGTTCTCCATTCCGCGTAGCTCTCATCCAGCCCGCGCGCAATATCGTGATATGCCGTTTGCGCGCGCTGCGTGATTGCGCCGGGCTTGCCAGCGCCAATGTCGAAACGGTCTACCGACACGATTGGCACAATTTCAATGCCGGTGCCGCAAAAAAATGCCTCATCGGCGGTATAGAGTTCGGTGCGATCCACCGCGCGCTCGACCACAGACAACGCTAATTTTTCGCGCGCGATTTGGAGGATTGTTTCGCGCGTGATGCTCTCCAAAATTCCGCTCGTGACGGACGGCGTAATAATTTTTCCGTCGCGCACGAGCATCAAACACATGCCGGGGCCCTCGGCGACTTTGCCTTGCGGCGTCAAAAGAATCGCGTGGTCATAACCGTTGCGTTTCGCTTCTTCCGCCGCGTATCTCGAATTGAGATAATTCGCGCTGGCTTTGACGCGCGGCGCCATTTGGTTGTCAGTCAAACGCGTCCACGAACTCACGCACGCGTGACTCACCGCATCGGTTTTGAGTTTCGATTCCCAAGCGGTAACGTGAATGACCACCTGCGCGCGCGTACTCGTCGCCGCGCCGAACGTGCGCGATTCGGCGTACGCAAAGGGTCGAATGTACGCATCCGCTTCGGGTTTGTTTGCGCGGACGAGTTCCACCACCGCGTCGCGCAGCTCCGGCAGCGTATAAGCGCATTGCAGACGCACGAGACGAATGGATTGCAAAAAACGTTTTAGATGCGCATCGAGTCGAAAAATATTCGATTCGTTCGAGTTGGGATTTATGTACGCGCGAATGCCTTCAAACACCGAAGAGACGCTCGCGGGACCGATTTGAGTGACGTGCAAAGTGGCGTTTTCCCAAGCGGTGAGTTTGCCGTCCCACCAAACGGTTGAAAAATTCAAAGTCTCTGCCATGCGCTGCTCCTTTGCGATTCCTTGACGGATTTTTGAATGAATTATAAAAACACGCGCGATTATATCACGCGCGCGCGAATCCAATTCGCGGCAACGAAAGCGCGAAAGCGATAAAAACGCTGACGGGAGCGTTAAGGAAATTTCAAGCGTCGCGCGAAAAATTTAGCGGGGACGAAACAAACGGGGGAATAAAAATACGGTCAATGCGAACGCGACGCCTGAAACCGCGACGCCGACCACCACGCCGATAATAAAACTCGCTGTGTCCATGTGACTATAACAGCGCGCGCCGCAATACATTCAGCGCGCGCATTGCCGTCCAAGTTTGCGCCAGCTCGCCCATGCCGCCAACGGGATAAACATAACTGCGCGTTTTAGCGGCGGACGAAATGGCGATGGCGGTTTTTCCCGTGTCCGCCAAATACATATCTTGCTCGCCCATCGTGCTTAGAACAGCTAGCGCAATGTCCACATGCGTCTGCGCGCGCAATGCGTTAGCAATCTGTTCCGCGTTCTTTTCGTTCACCTCATCGTCATTCAAGCGAATCAAATTATCTACGACAGACAAACCTTCGGGCGTTGCGCGCAAACCAGCGGCGATTTTACCGAGCGTATTCGATTCCGCGATCGCGACGGTTTTTTGTTTTGCCGTCAACATACGCGCCACCACCTGCTCCACCGTTTCATTGCCCTCGCCGTAAATCCAATCGCCGAGCCGTTCGCGCACGCGCGCCTCCATGTCCGCCAGCATTTTTTCCGCGTCGACGCGGGTCTTTGCTTTGACAGTGATGCGCACGTCGGTCTGTCCGGAATGCGCGGCGAGACCGACGGTGGGATTGCTGGACGTTTCCAAATCCGCGATTTTTTCGTCAATCAAACTTTCGCCCACCGCGCACGTTCGCAAAATTTTGGAAAGAATAATGAAATGGTCGCCCATTTTTTCGCGCAGCCACGGCAACACGCGCGTCTCGGTCAAATGTTGCATTTCGCGCGGCACGCCGGGCAAAACGAAAATAAAATGTCCCGCATGTTCGACGATAAAACAGGGCGCGGTGCCAACCGGATTTTCGACGGGCGTCGCGCCCTGCGGAATGTACGCTTGCCGCACATTGTTTTCGCTCATCGCGCGCCCCCATTTCGCAAAGCGCGCGCGGATTTGTTCCACCAGTTCGTGATTCAGCGTTAACGGCACGCCGACAGCTTGCGCGACCGCTTCGCGCGTCACATCGTCCACTGTCGGACCCAAACCGCCAGTCGTGATAATCACATCCGCGCGCGTCATGGCGCTTTGAAGCGCCGCCGCGATGCGTCCGACATTATCGCCCACCGTCGCGCGAAAAAACACATCCACGCCCGCCGCCGCGAGCTGCTGCGCGAGCCATGCCGCGTTCGTGTCCACAATTTCGCCAAGCAAAAGTTCCGTGCCGATGGAAATGATTTCTGCGCGCATGAGTTAGATAGCACGCAGCAAATAGCAAGTAGCAGGGATTTCCTACTACCTGCTACTTGCTACTTGTCACTTGAATAAATTACTCAACAAGAAAATCACATTCGCCGGTCGTTCGGCGAGCCGACGCATAAAGTACGGATACCATTGCGCGCCGTACGGCACATAAACGCGCATGGGATAATCCTCCTGCGCAAGCGCGCGCTGCAAATCGGAACGAATGCCGTACAGCATCTGAAATTCAAAACGGTCGTATGGGACATTGTGCGCTTTGATGTACGCTTTCGCCCAATCAATAATCTGCGCGTCGTGCGTCGCCAGCGCCAAATGCGGAGCGGCGCCGTTCGCGCGCGCGTCAGTCTCTGCCAGAAAAATTTCCGACAGTTTTAAATAATTCGCGTCGGTATCTTTTTTCGCGGCAAACGAAATATCGGGCGGTTCTTTGTACGCGCCCTTGCACAAACGCACGCGCGCGCCCATCGCGTACAACTCGCGCATATCCGCGTCGCTGCGAAATAGATACGCTTGAATCACGATGCCGACATTATCGTATTCTTCGCGCAGCGTTTTGAAAATATTGAGCGTGATTTGCGTGCGCGCGGAATCTTCCATATCAATGCGCGTTTTCGTGCCGATCGTTTGCGCTTTGCCGACGATTTGGCGCATATTATCGAGACATAATTCGGGATCAATATCCAATCCCATGTGCGTCAATTTCACCGAAACGTGCGATTGTAAATTGTGCTGCTGAATCGCATCCAGCGCGGCGAGATAATCGTCTTTGGCGCGACGCGCGTCGGCGGCATTGGCAACGCTCTCGCCCAAATGGTCGAGCGTGGCGAGCAAACCGGCGGCGTTTAATTGCTGCACCGCGTTGATGGCGTCAGCCAATGTTTCGCCGGCGACGAAACGACGCGTGATTTTGCGCGACAAGGGAAAGCCAATGACAAAATTGCGCGCGGTAGAGTTGGTGGATAGCGCGAGAAAAGCATCGCGGAGAATGGGCATAAAAATCGTGACGCGTGTCGCGTGACGAAAAAACGTCACGCGATATGCGTTTAGCTTGTGCGTTCAATCGTATTGATAATAACAGTGAATCCGCCGATAATTTGGCAAGAACGTATTTGAATATTCCGCAGAGTTTATTGGGAAATCCGACATTCGCCACATTGTCTAAATGACGTTCGCTTCCAAAATCATCCGCTTTTCGCGAAAGCGTTCCAAATCCAACATTGAAACGTCAATCGTTTTCGCTTTGCCATCCAAAATAATTTCGCTCAAGGCCACGCCCGCGGCGGGAGAATGTTGAAAGCCGTGTCCGGAAAAACCCGCGCAGATGTAAAAACCAGACACATCGCGCGTCGCGCCGAGAATCGGATGCGCGTCGGGCGTCATTTCGTACAAGCCCGCGATTCGTTTCGTCACGCGCGCGTTTTCCAACAGCGGCAAACGATACAACGCGCGCGCGAGCATTTCGTGATAAAAAGTTTCGTCAATGGCGTACAGGTTCGGCGCGTCCAAATCGCGCGGCGTTTCAGCCTTGTTCGACATGCCGATAAGCAAGCCGGCCGAATCGGGATGAAAATAGAGCGAGGTAGCGAACTCGATGACGAATGGATGGTCGCGCGCGATTTCGGGAATAGCGGCGGTGTTGAAAAATTGGCGGCGCAAGGGAACAATGGGAATTTCCAAATCAACCAGCGCGCCGATTCTCGCCGCCCAGGGCCCCGCGCAATTCACCACCACGCGCGTTTCAATGTCGCCGCGATTGGTTTGCACGCGCGTCACGCGCCCGTTTTGCGTTTCGATGCCAATGACTGTGGTTTCCGTTTCAATCCGCGCGCCGCGTTGACGCGCGTGCGCCGCAAAAGTTTGGGTGACGGTGTACGGGTCAGCCGTGCCATCGCGCGGACAAAAACTGCCGCCGAGAACACCTTCCAAATTTACTTGCGGCGCGCGCCGCGCGATCTCGGCGGGTTCAAGCAGCGTCACGTCGTGGACGCCGAGCGCTTGTTGCAGCGCGATATTTTTTTCAAAGACGCTGATTTCTTGCGGCGAGGTCAATAAAAAAAGATAGCCGAGCGGGCGATATTCCGCCGAGGCGCCGAAAATTTTCGCAAAACGCTGAATCACGTCGAGCGAATAATTCGAGAGTTGGATATTGACGGGCGTCGAGAATTGATGACGAACGCCGCCCGCGTTGCGTCCGGTCGAACCCATCGCCAAAAATTTTTCGCGTTCGAGTAAAACAATTTTTCCGGCATTGCGTTGGGCGAGTTGATACGCGACACTCGCGCCCATGCAGCCGCCGCCGATAATGACAATATCCGCCGTCGTTGGCAACATGCGTAATTTCCTCAAACAGATTGAATCGCGCGTCGGATCGCGAGCGCAATCCGACGCGCGCAAAGCATTTCGCGCGCCAAGCGTTTTTTGACGAATCTCGATCCGTCGTTTCGCGCCACGCGGCGACGAACCGCGTTCGCGACAAAACAGTTTATCTCGCCGCGAAACATTTCTATGCGCTAAAATCCGCGCGCGCTGTAAAAGCGCGCGCGGATTTATTTTCATTTGCTATTTGCCAAATTCGCCCAACGCTTTGTTGACGCGTTCGACGCCTTCCTTTGCCGCGCCAGCGGGATCGGTGGCGGCAAAGTCCGCGCCCGATTTGCCGGTAAAGACGGCGGTCATCATGTTAGCGACAATATCGCGCACACTTTGCCAAGCGGCGGCGCTCGGTTCGCGCTTGCCGTCGGGCAAGAACGTGACCGCGAGTTTGTATTTGTCAATTACGCTGGCGAACGCCTTGTTGGTCACAGTGGTTGGGTCCATCGCGCCGACCGCTTCCGCCGCCGCGCGATTTGCTGGAAAGTACGTGGTCACTTGCGCCCACTCTTCTTCCACCTCTTTGCTCAACAAGAATTTAAGGAACTGCCACGCGCCTTTTTGTTTTTCGGGCGTGGTCTGGAGAATGCCAATGCTCGGACCGAACAGGTCAACATTGTTTTTGCCGTTCGCGGCGCGCGGCAGCGGCGCAATCCCCCATTTGAAAGGTTTAGAGCTGCCTTGCACTGCGTTTTGGTAAAATGGCAAACCCGCCGTCGAGCCGATAGTGAATGCGACTTTGCCATTGCCGAAATCGGTTTGGTCGCCGAACGCGGCAGCGGGAATGTACGCCCATTGTTTGTCCGCGAGTTTTTTGAGCCATTCGAGCGTGGCGACACCAGCGGCATCGTCGAACGTGGCTTTGGTTTCATCCGCGTTCGCATAGGCGCCGCCCTGATTCCAATCCAGATTAGCGAATACGGACGCGCCGGGAACCAACGCAAAGCAGTACGTGTCCGGCGGTTTGCTCACGGCTTGGCATACCTTTTCAAATTCTTCAAATGTCGCGGGCGGTTTGTCGAAACCTGTCGCTTGAAGCATATCCGCGTTAAAGTACATTACCTGAATCGAACGTCCATTGGAGATACCGACGATTCGGTTGTCGAATGTATCAAAGTACAGCGCCGGATCAATCTGCGACGCGAGAGCGCCCAGACCATCCGTTGGGTCTTTGATGTAATCGTCAAGCGGCAGCATCACGCCCGCCGCGTCGTATGTCCCCAAATCGCCGGGGTTGCCCAAAATCATGTCGGGCAAGCTGTTCGCCGTAATCGCCGCGTTCATCTTTTGCAGCGTCGCGGCGTAATTGCCTTGCAGAATCGGCTGCACATAGTATTGCGGATTCGCCGCGTTAAACTGATCCGCCAATTTTTGAAATTCGGCGACTTGGCTCGCGCCGGTCAGCGCGTGCCAGAATTGAATTTTGAGGGCGCCGGGCGCGGCGGTCACTTGTGGCGGCGGCGGGGTTGGAGTTGGCTTGGGCGGATTGGTTGGATTCGCCGCGGGAGCCGTCGTTGGCGCGACAGCCGGAGCTTGCGTGTTCGCAGGCGCGCTTGTGGGCGGCGCTGTCGTAGGTTGCGGCGCATTCGTCGGCGGCGGCGCCGGTGTCGCGGCGGGCGCGCACGCCATTACGCTCAGCAGAGCGCCAACACAAACCATGAGCAAAAAGGCACGAACTGTTTTCATCTTCTCCTCCTATTGAAAATGAATGAACGGTGAAGCGGAAACATTAACCACGAATTCCAGCGGAAGAAATTCCTTCCACAAACCAACGTTGCAAAATCAGATACAAAATCACAATCGGCAGAATCGTCAGCGTCGCGCCTGCCATCAAGAGCTGGACTTGGGTTCCCGCTTCACCAATAAACTGCGTCAAGCCAACTTGAATCGGGCGCATCTGCGGCGCGTTCGTCACGAGCAGGGGCCACATCAACGCGTTCCATGTGCCGAGAAAAGTGAGCAGCGCGCTCGTCACCAGCGCCGGTTTTGACAAGGGCAGCACAACGCTCCATAAAAAGCGTGAATGCGTCGCGCCGTCGAGCAGCGCCGCGTCAAACAACTCGTTGGGAATGTCGCGAAAAAATTGACGGAACAAAAAAATACTAAACACTGACGCGGTGAACGGCACAATTAACGCGTAATAAGTATTAATCCAATTATGCGTTCCCTCTTGCGACAAACCGAGCGTCGTCGCGAGCCACGATTCGGGCGTCGGAAACCACGTCATAAACACAAAATTCGGCACGAGCGTCAATTCAAACGGAATCATCAACGTCAGCAGCAAAATTCCAAATAACAGATTGCGCCCGGGAAAATTCAATCGCGCGAACGCATAACCGGCAAGCACACTGGTCGCCAGCACACCTAATACTACAACTATTCCCACAAAAATAGTATTGACGAAATAACGCAACAGCAAACATTGGTCGAGGATGGCAAACGGAGCCGCCGCGTCAAACCGACACGGCACCGAGCCATTCATCACCGTAATCGCGTCGAGATAATTCGACCAGAGCCATTCACGCGGGATAAAGCCCGCAGTCGTCGCGTCGTTGTACGATTTTACCGAGCCGAGCAGCATCCACGCGAATGGAAAAAGCGCCAGCGCCGCGCCCGCGCCAAGCACGAGATGAATAAGCAAATTGCCAAATTGTTTGCGTAAACGGTCGCGGTTCATGTTTCAAAATCTTACGCGTTCTCGCTGCGCTTGCCGAGAAAGCGAAATTGGATGAACGTCAATCCCAAAATCATGAGCGATAACAGCACCGCAATCGCGCTGGCGTACCCCGCGCGATTTTGTTCATATAGCGCCTGAAACATATAGATTGACAGCGTGCGCGTTGAGCCGAGCGGCCCGCCCAACTGCTGGGCGGCGGAACGATTCATCGCGTAAATGTGATTGAACGCTTGCAAGGAAAAGATTAACGAAATGACCAGAATAAAAAAGGTCGTCGGCGCGAGCAGCGGCAGCGTAATGTGCCGAAACACCTGCCAGCCCGTCGCGCCGTCAATCCGCGCGGCTTCGTACAATTCGCTGTTGATGTTGCCGAGACCCGCGAGAAAAATCACGATGTCGAAACCGATCACCTGCCATACCGCGAAAATCATGATGCCCACGAGCGCGAGACTTGGGCCCTCCGCCCATCCCGGCACGCTGAAATGCAAACCCTCGCCGATTAATTTGAAAATGCCGGTGGGTTCAATCAACCACTGTTGCGCGGGAAGACCGAAAAGCGCGAGCGCATAATTGGCGAGACCTGTGCGCGGGTCAAACACCCACGCCCACACAATCGCCGACGCGACGGTGGAAATGATGTACGGCATGAAATAGATGGCGCGATAAATGCCGCGCCCGCGAATTTTTTGAAAGAGCAAATAGGCGATGCCCAAGCCGAGCGCCATTGTGATTGGCACCGTGCCGAGCGTATAAAAAATCGTCGTTTGCAGCGCGCTCCAAAATTCGGGCGCGTTCAACGCGCGGATGTAATTGTCTAGACCGGTGAATTGAAAACGCCGCACCACGCCGGATTGCAAACTAATCCAAACCGCGTATCCGACGGGCAGAATGTGAAAAACGCTGATGATGAGAAACGCGGGCAGAATATACAAGTAGGCAAACCATTGCGCGCGCGAACGAGGCGCGCGCAATAAAGGTTCACGCGCGTCAGGTCCTTGCGAAATAGCGGAGCGTGCTTGGTCTCGAGTTATCACGCGGTGCCTCTGCCGCGCGGCGCGTCTTGCCAGAACGCGGCGCGCGATAAGTTCTGCGTCACGCACGCGCTTGCGAAAAAATACGCGGCGCAGGCGCGAACGTGTACAAGATTGTATACGCTTTCAATTCTGCTTGCAACGCGGCGAAATTCAGAGGGTGCGCGTCAAAATTTTGGGAATCACATCAAGCGCTTGGAAAGCGCGGCAACTAGAACGCAAGTCTGCGGCGAATCAAGAACATTCGCAATCGCAGCCCAGCGCGAACGTCCGCAGGGACGTTTCGTGTATTTGTTGCGCGCGAATTCGATTCGCCCAAAAACGTGACGCACACCCCAATTCAGGCGGATAGTTCACTCAAGGCGCGTGCGTCTCTTGCTCCGCGCGCATATCCGCTTATAATGACAAGCCGCGCGCCGCAAAATCCAAGTTGCTCAAGCTTGAACTTGCGGCGTTCATTCAAACGCTATGTCTTATTTTGTTGAAAAACATCTGCGTCACAATTATACGATTGGCATTCTCAATGGCGCGATTTTTGGTTTCGTGGACGCGTTGATTGCGCCGACGCTGACGCTTGCGGTGTTTATTACGCAGCTCGGCGGGTCCAGTTTGCTCGTCGGCTTGATGGCGGCGATTTATAACGGCGGCTGGTTCATTCCGCAATTTTTGATTTCGCATCGTTTGCAACCGCTGCCATTCAAGAAACCGGTGTACACGGGCGCGGCGGCGGTGCGTATCGTGAGCTGGTTTTTTATTTTGCCCGCGACTTGGCTACTCGGCGCGTCGAATCCGACGCTGTTGCTCGCGATTTTTTTCGCGCTGATGATTCTTTATTCGCTCGCGGCGGGCGTGGCGGGCAATCCATTTATGGCAATCGTCGCCAAAGTGATTCCGATGCCGCGGCGCGGTTCATTTTTTGGCTGGCGCGAATTTTCGGGAACGGCGATGGGCTTGCTGGCGGGCTATTTGGTCGCCGTCGCGTTGAGTCCCGAACGCGGCTTGACGTTTCCGCAAAACTTTACGCTACTGTTCACGGTGGCATTCGGCGCCATCGGCGCAGGATTGGTTTTGTTTACATTGGTGCGCGAGCCGCGCGAAGAAGCGACGGGCGAAGGCATCACTTTTGGACAACAGGTGCGCGCGGCGCGCGGCATCGTGCGACAGAATCGGGATTATCGGCGGTACCTGGCAACGCGCGTCATGTTGGCGGTGGGCGATTTGGCGACGCCGTTTTACGCCATTTATGCGACACGCCATTTGGGCGCGCCGGCGGCGATTGTGGGTTTGTACATCGGGTTGACGACATTGAGCGCGTTATTGACGACGCCGATCTTGTCGTATTTGAGCGACCGTCACAAGTTGCGCTGGGCGTTACTGTTGGCAGCCAGTCTTCCGCCATTGATTCCGCTTTTAGCGTTATCGTTCGGTTTGTTTGGACAAGACGAGACGGTTGCTGTCGCGTTCGGCGTCATTTTTTTTATATTCGGCATTGGGCGCACCGCCGCGAATATCGCGTTCCCGACCTATTTGTTGAATCTCGCGCCGCCGCAAGAGCGCACGTTGTATATTGGTTTTACCAATACGGTGTTGGGCGTGGCTACCTTTATTCCGGTTATTGGCGGCGCCTTGTTGGACCTCTTTGGTTTTACGCCGCTTTTTCTAATCACCTTTTTCACCGCAAGCATCGGCGCGTGGTTAGCGTGGGGTTTACCCGCGTCGCCAGCCGACAATCCGCAAGCAGCCCGCTAAAAATCCTTGTTTCAACGGCAAATCGAACATCCGTTTTGACACTCGCGCGGCGCGCGGATATAATTACGCGGTTTGCTTTTGAAATGAGATTTTTATGAGACAATCCAATACTCGAACGGTGGTCGAACAAAAACCGCTCGGCGTCATTGAAGCGGTGAGCGCCGGGCTGGATTTGGCGCGACGACGACCTTGGACGCTTTTGATTCCAGTTGTGATAGACCTGCTGATTTGGGTGTTGCCGCGTTTATCGTTGACGCAGCTGGTGCGCCCGTATATACAAGAAGCGCTGCGTATAACATCCGCTTCAGGCGACCCCGAAATGGCTCTCGAAGCGCAGCGGACATTGGAACAGTTAGTTCAATCGCTTAATCTGCTGGGACTGGTCACAACCGCTTTGAACGGCGTGGCGCGCTTTCCGTCATTATTTCAACTTGATATGCTGCGCGCGACGATGGTGAATGCGACGGGTCCCATCAACGCGTTGGCGTACTCGCGGCCCCTGCCTTCGCCCGAATGGGTCTTGTTGTTATTTGTGCCGCTGTTTCTGTTGGGCTTGTTGCCCGTCGCGATCTATTTGGAATTGATTGCGCAAGGCGTGCGTCCGTTAGAAACCGAAACGCGCGGCGCGGTTTTTCCGCGCGTGGCGCGGCTGTGGCTGCGCTTGATTGGATTCGCGCTGGTATGGTTTGGAATTTTGGCGCTCGCGCGGCTTGGTTTGGCGCTCATTCAAGGCGTGGCGGGCGGCGAGTTGGCGACGTTCGGCGCGTTGATAATGTCGGTGGGATTATTTTGGATTTTTATCTATTTCTTTTTCGTGTCCAGCGCGTTGGCGGTCAGCGGCGTGGGCGTGCGCGCGGCGATACAGCGCAGCACACTCTTGTTCCGCGCTTTTTTCTGGACGACCATCGGGCTCGTCGCGCTGACGGTCTTTTTGGACCGCGGGTTGGCGATGATTTGGGATGGTCTGACGGTGAGCGCGCTCGGCGTCATTATCGCGATTATAGCGAGCGCGTATATCGGCACAGCGCTGTTAGCGGCAGCCATGATTTATTACCAAGACCGCATGAATATCATTGCGCAATGGCAGCGGCGCGCGCAAAATGCCGGACGCTAATTTGACAGTGCGAGTTAGAGTAAATGGCTAGCCCAACTATTTTTGACCGTCTCACGCGTTTTGTGCGCGATGTTTTCAAAACGAATCTTGAAGTTTTTCTCGAAGCATTAAAATTGAGTCCGAATGCGCAAGGATATGTCAGCGGTTCAATCACAGAACTTTTGCTTAAACAAAAACTGGAACAAGAGTATGGTTTTGAAGTAAAACGAATTCGTGAAAAATGGGAAGGACGCAAACACCCTAATCATCACGGCGATTTATATTTTCGCAAACCAGATAATGTTTGGTTCGTGTTGGAATCGAAAGGTGTTAAATCCAATTCTGAAAAATGGCACAAACTTTACAATTATGAGGGGCTGAAAAGATTTTTATTGCTTCATTCAGAGAAAATCAATTGGGTGAATCCAGATGAACCCGCAGAACAACAAATCGTGACATGGATTCACCTAAATTTACCAAGGTTCGAGAACGATTACTCTGCCAATTTGTACGAGTATGAGGACGTCAAAAAATATCTCAAGGCACTCCCCAAACGAGAGACCACACGCTCTCGCGCAATTCATGACTTACGCGACTTGAAGCGCGATGAAATTGACCACCAGATTGCCGAACGTCTCGCGTATGTTATGTCAAAAGTCAAAGTGTTGGAAACACACTTTGTTTCGGGAACATCAGGAGTGAGTCAACGGACGCAAGCAACACCGCGTAAAGATGAATTTAATGCGCTCTCCGTAGATATTTTTCTACGATATTCCGAGCACAAATTTCTGTTTGCGAACCCACGCCATCTTGAATCTTCGGGTGCAGACCCAAATCACCTTCAGCAAAATTATGTGATGGGCTTTGTCTTTACCGACGAAGTGGGCAATCCTGTTTTGAACATTACTGAGGAATGGTATGAAGATTTGAACGAGGTGTACGCAACACTTGACCATGAAGAGTGTATCAAAGAAGAAGATATGCAGTTAGACAATCGCTATATGGTTTTCAGTGACCCAACGAAATAAGTCTGTTTGAATGATTTGAAAAATGGAAAAGCAAAAAGTTAGGAAACTTAGAGAACAGCAACTTTTATTCGCCGAAGATAGTTTGCTGCCTGTTGTGTTGCCTAGTCGCGAATCTTTACAACCTGCACCTAACCTCTCTGCCCTATTTGAAGAATGTCATAACTATATCTATGCAAACGAGGGTTTGTTAAAAGAAAAAATTTTTCACGAATTTGTAAAACTGCTTGTGATGAAATTGTATGACGAGCAAACCCAATCCGAACCTTTACAATTTGGAATCACCCAAAACGAATATCGCCTCCTTTTGGCAGACAAACCAAGTTCCTTTGAGAAACGGATTGACCTTCTCTATCAAATCGTTCGTAAAAAGTTTTCAACTCTGCTCACGGACGAGCGCGTTAAACTAAAGTCCTTGACGTTAGGACATATCGTTTCGCGTTTGCAAAATGTTTCGCTGACACGCACACCGGGCGACGTAAAAGGCGAAGCATTTCAAACGTTCACGTATCGTCATCAACGCGGCGACCGTGGAGAGTTTTTCACGCCACACCCCATTGTTCGTCTTGCTGTCGAAATGCTCGACCCGCAGCCGAATGAAATGGTGATTGACCCCGCGTGCGGCAGCGGCGGCTTTCTGATTCAAAGCATCGCACACCTCAAGCAAAATCAACCACGCGTAGATTTGGGTGCGTATGTGCAAGGCGCAATTCGCGGCATCGAGTTTAATCCCGATGTCGCGCTCGCGGCAATGATTCGTTTGGCATTTGAAGGCGGCACGGGACAAGAAATTACTTGCGCGAACGCATTGTTGGAAAATCGCATGTTAGAAAATCAGTTTGATGTCGTGTTGACGAATCCGCCATTTGGCAACAAAGGCAAAGTAGAAGACCAACGGATTCTAAAATCGTACTTGCTCGCTCGTCGGTGGAACAAATCGAATGAGCATGAATGGAAGGTTAGCAATGTTGTTTTGCCCGGGCAGTCGCCAGACATTTTATTCATTGAACAATGCCTTAAATTTCTCAAGCCCGGCGGGCGCATGGCAATTGTGCTGCCTGACGGAATTTTGCAAAATATCTCTAATAGTTCGATTCGATATTGGATTCGTTCACAAGCGCATGTGACAGGAATTGTTTCAATTCCACAAGAAGCATTTGTGCCGTACGGCACAGGAATTAAAACCTCTCTCGTGTTATTACGAAAAAATCCCGCGCCCAAAAATCAATTTTGTTTTATGGCGCGTATCGAAAAAATTGGCTATGACGTCAAAGCGCAGCCAATCTACAAAAAAGATTCGTCGGGACGCCATTTAAAAAACGCGCAAGGGATTTTGATCGTGGATGATGATATAGAAACTATAGCTGCCGCCTATACATCATTCAAGCATGGAAAATCTATTCAAGAGACGGAAACAATTTATAGAGTTCCCAATGCGAATTTGAATTCGCGTTTGGATGCGGAGCATTACCGCCCCAGCGACCAAGAAATGTTACGTTGGCTTGTAGAGAATGGTGGAAAACGACTAGATGAGATTGCGGACATCGTGAGTGAGGGCGACGATTTTCGTTTGACAAGCGATAGTGAAATTCGCTACATTGCCATTTCCGACGTAGATGCGCGCACAATGCAAATTGTTTCGCAGCAAATTTTGCAGGCGCATCAAGCGCCGTCCCGCGCAACCTATCGCGTTCAAACTGGCGATATCATCACCGCAACCTCTGGCGCAAGCACAGGCACCGCGCGCCAAGCCACTGCGTTGATTACGCAAGATGAAGACGGCGCGATTTGCTCAAATGGTTTTGCAGTGCTGCGAAATATTCACGGCGTTGAACCTCTGTATTTGCTTGCGTACATGCGGACCGAATTTTTCTTGCGCCAAGTGCGGCGCTTGATGACGGGTCACGCGATTCCTGCAATCTCAAATGAAGATTTGGCAAAAATTATTGTGCCTATTCCGCCGCGCGTAGAACAGCAAAAAATCGCCAAAGCGATTTCTGGTATTATGACGCTGCGAAAAGAAACGTTGAAAGCGGGAGAAAGAATTGTGAACGAGACCGAAAAAATGATTCACGCACACGCGTGAGGATTACTATGCCCAAAAAACAAGACCTCGAACTCGAAAATATTCCGACGGAAAATTATACCGCTGACAAAATCCAAGTCCTGGAAGGACTGGAAGCCGTGCGTCGCCGCCCCGGCATGTACATCGGCTCGACCGATATTCGCGGCTTGCATCAACTCGTCTACGAAGTCGTTGACAATGCGATTGATGAAGCGCTCGCGGGCAGCGCTGATCACATCACCATCACGATTGACACGGATAATGTGGTGACGGTCACAGACAACGGGCGCGGCATCCCCGTTGATATTCACCCGCAAACCGGAAAATCCGCGCTCGAAGTCGTAATGACCAAATTGCACGCGGGCGGCAAATTCGGCGGCGGCGGTTACAAAGTCGCGTCCGGTTTGCATGGCGTCGGCGTCAGCGCGGTGAACGCGCTTTCAGAATGGTTCGAATCAACGGTGCGGCGCGACGGCATCCTGTACCGCCAAAACTACAAACGCGGCGTGCCGCAAGCCGATGTGAAACAGGTCGGCAAATATCCGACGGGCGAACGCAGCGGCACCATTCAAAGATTCTTTCCCGACAAGCAAATTTTCAAAAATATTGATTACAAGTTCGATGTCTTGCAGCAGCGTTTCCGCGAAATGGCGTTTCTCACCAAAGGGCTCGCCATTAAATTCACCGATGAACGCGAAGGGCGCGCAGCGACCTTTTATTTTGAAGGCGGCATCACTTCGTTTGTGCGCTATCTGAATAAAAATCGCAAAACGTTGCACACGCCGTTTCACGTCAGCGCGCCGGTCGAAGGCAATTACATCGAAGCGGCGATTCAATACACCACCGATTACAACGAATCAACGCTCACCTTTGCCAACAATATCAACACGCATGACGGCGGCACGCATCTCACCGGTTTTCGCAGCGCCTTGACACGCGCATTAAACGATTACGCGCGACGGAACAAAATTCTCAAAGAAGGCGAAAACGCGCTGACGGGCGAAGATACGCGCGAAGGTCTGACCGCGATTGTTTCAGTGAAATTGCAAGAGCCGCAATTCGAATCGCAAACCAAAGCGAAACTTGGCAACGCGGAAATGAAAACCCAAGTCGAGTCCGTCGTCGGCGAAGCGTTCAGCGAATGGCTCGAAGAACATTCCAAAGAAGCCAAAGAGATTATTCAAAAAGGCATCACCGCCGCGCGCGCGCGCGAGGCGGCGCGCCAAGCGCGCGATTTGGTCATTCGCAAAAGCGCGCTGGAATCTCTTTCACTGCCCGGCAAACTCGCCGATTGTTCGGAACGCGAAGCCGAAAACGCGGAATTATACATCGTCGAAGGCGATAGCGCAGGCGGAAGCGCAAAACAAGGACGCGACCGCAAATTTCAAGCGATTCTGCCGCTGCGCGGCAAAATTATGAACGTCGAAAAATCGCGGCTCGACAAAATGCTGCAAAATGAAGAAATCCGCGCGCTTATCACCGCGATTGGCACGGGCGTCGGCAACACTTTTGACATGACGAACTTGCGCTATTCACGCGTGATTCTGATGAGCGACGCGGATGTGGACGGCGCGCATATTCGCACGCTGCTGCTCACCTTCTTTTTTCGTTACATGCAGCCGCTCGTCGAACACGGTCATTTGTACATCGCGCAGCCGCCGCTGTACAAAGTCAAAATCGGCAAAGAAGAACAATATTTGTACGACGACCACGCGTTAGAAGAATTGCGCAAGAAAAATAAAAACGGCAAATTCGATTTACAGCGCTATAAAGGGCTCGGCGAAATGAATCCCGAACAGTTGTGGGAAACGACGATGAATCCCGCGAATCGAACCTTGCTCCAAGTGACCGTCGAAGACGCGGCGGAAGCCGATCGCACCTTTGATATGTTGATGGGGAACGAAGTGCCGCCACGCAAGCGCTTTATTCAAACGCACGCCAAACACGCGAAATTGGACGTGTAAGTTATCGCGCAAGTGTTTGGAGCGCCTGCTGCCCAGAACTTTGTCAGAGCTTGACCATCTCAAAATGACAAATTGCGCGGTGTGATTACATTAACGTCGCGGACAAGTTTTGCGCGCGCAGAATCAAAGTGGATTACGTTCAAACAATGGAGTGGTAGCGAATGCAAGATCGAACTAGTTCTATCACTTGAGACGAGGCGTGTTTTGGCGCGTGCGCGCGCGAGATGCGCCTCGTTCGCATTTTAGCGCATGGATAGCGGAATGATGACAGAATTTGGCAAGACGCATTTGGAAAATATGCTGCGCGTCCGCATGGCGCTCCTCGCGGGCGGCGGCATCTTTGCGGTACTCTTGCTGCTGGCGTTTAACGACGCGGCGTATGCGGCGATCGCCGCCTGTTTAACGTTGAATGCAAGCGCGACTTTTTACGCGCGCGGCTGGCAACGCTATCTGGGCGCGGTTCGCGCCACGCGCCTTTTCATGCTTCTGGACCTACTGAGCATTGCGCTCGCGATTTTTTTCAGCGGCGGCATACCAACGGGATTCGGCGTGTTGTACGTGCTGCCGCCGTTCGTGGCGCTACTATTGTTGGGGCGGCAGGACGCGATGCGCTTGGCGTTATTGAGCGTCGCTTTATTTCTCGCGCAGCTTGCTTTGGACTTGAATGGCGTACGAATCTCCGCGCCCACGCCGCCTCTATTCGTTTCGATTTTGGGACACAGCGTCATCCTCGCGCTTTTTCTGTTCACTATTTTAAAGTTGACGGCGCAATTAGCTCAAACCACCCGTCAGGCGCGCCAAGATAAAAATGATCAAGCGCTCGAGCGCATGTTGGCGGAACAAACGCAATCGCGTTGGACTTTGATTAATGATGTGGCGTTGCGCGTGCAGGAATCTACCACGCCCGCCCAAGTATATACCACCATCGGGACTGAACTTGAGCGGCGCGGCTGGCATTGCGCCGTGTTGGAATGGGCAACTCCTGCCAAGTCCATGCGCATCGTCCATATATCGTTGACCAACGAACGGCTGCAGCGCGCGTTAGAGTTATTCCAAGTTGACTTTGCCAAATTTGATTTGCCGCTGGAACGCACGCGCGTTTTAGCGACAGCCATCGCGCAGCGCGCGCCCGCGCTATTGCAAAATTCCGAACCAAGTATGCCGCGCATCTTTCCCAAGCTGCCGACGGCGCTATTATCGCAACTATTGCCTCAATTTGAAATGAAGACCATGGTCTTTGCGCCGATGGTGTATAACGACCAAGTGAACGGCGTCCTCATGGTGTTTAGCAATGCGTTGACAGCGGCGGATGTCGCGCCCTTGGCGGCGCTTGCCAATCAAGCGGGTTCCGCTTTGGAAAAAGCGCGCCTCTTGTCCGAACAGCGCAAACGGACCATGCAACTCGAAATTGTGAGCGAGCTGGCGGCGCGCGTCAGCGCGGCGGGCGCGCTCTCGGAAAATTTACAAGCCATTGTCGCGCGAGTGCGCCAAGAATTTGGTTATCTGCTCGTGGGAATTTTTGAAGTGGACCACGAGAAACAACACGCGATTCAAATCGCCGGCGTCGGCGCATTGCCTCCGCCGAATGGCGGCATATATACCCAATCCTTGCAGCGCGGCATTCTGGGTTTGGTCGCGCGCACGGGCGAATATTATTTAACCAATGATACACGCCGCGACGAAAATTATTGGGGTCTGCCCGATATGGAAGAGCAGACGCGTTCGGAATTGACGCTGCCGTTCAAACACCGCGGCGTGACACTGGGTTTATTGGACGTGCAAAGCGCGCAGCCGAATGCTTTTGACCGTCACGATGTAACGGCATTGACCGTTTTGGCGGAACAAATCGGGAACGCGTTCGTCAAAGCGCGCGCGCTGGCGGCGGAACAGAAACGCGCGGCGCATTTGGCATGGGTAAGCCAAGTGGCGGCGCAGGCAACCGCATTTCCTGAACCTGAATTGATTATCCGCGAATTGGTTGATTTGGTCCGACTGCGCTTTGGATATCATCAGGTCGCCTTTGCCACGTATGACGCGGCGCGTCAGGAATTAACACTTGTGGCAGCGTCGGCTAATCCGTACGCGATGACGCGCGTAGGTGAACACCGCGCCGCGCGGCAGGGCTTGATGGGCTTGGCGGCGTGGTCCGGCCAAAGCGTCTGGAGTGGCAATGTGCATCAGGACGAACGTTGTTTGTCAGACACGCATTTGACGGACGCGCGTTCGGCATTGTGTGTGCCATTTTCTACCGCGGGGCAAATGCTTGGCGTGTTGGAAGTAACGAGTTTGGCGTACGACGCGTTCGACGGCAATGATATCGGCGCAATGGAAACACTCGCCGCGCAGCTAGCCGCCGCGTTAGAGCGCGCGTATTCGCTGCGTCTCGCGCAACGCCGCAGCGCGCAGTTGGCGTTGGTCAATCAGATTGCGTCGCGTCTGGCGCGCCTTGCGCCAGCGCAAGAATTATTGCAGGACGCGGTGACGCTGATTCGCTCGCAGTTCGGTTATTTCAATGTCTCGGTTTTCGAAAACGAAATCGAGATTTCAGAGGGCACGCGTCTAGTCGCCAACGCGGGCGCATTGGGTAATTTGTCGGGAACGCGGATCATCCGACTGCGCCAAGGCATTGTATATCACGTCGCGACGACCGGCGCCACCTATCTATGCCGCGACACGCAGACGGATGCGCGCTACTGTTCTCCATTAGAGCCAAAGTCATTCGACCCGGTAAAATCGGAAATCGCGCTCCCCCTGCGACGCAACGCGCGCTGCATCGGAGTTCTGGATATTCAAAGCGAACGACGCGACGAATTTACGGAAACCGATGTCACGACAATGGAGATTTTGGCGGACCAGTTGGCGACGGCAATGGAAAACGCGCGGCTGTTTGAATCGGAAGCGCAGCGCGCCGCGCAGTTGGACGCGGTGCGCGTGTTAACGCTCAAGGTGGCGGGCGAACACGATCTGGATGCGTTGCTGCATTCGATTTTATCGAGCGCGGTGGATTTGGTGGACACGGATGCGGCGGCGTTAAATTTAGTGAGCCGCGAACGTGACGCGTTGCAAGTATATATCACGCATAATTTGCCGAATGATTACACGGGGCGCCACATGCGCTTTGGCGAGGGTTTGGCAGGCGCCGCGGCTCTTGGCGGCGAAACAATTATTGTGGACGATTATGCGCGCTGGGATAGACGCGTAGATTGGTTTTCCGCCGACGAGTTTGCGGCAATGATGGCGATTCCGCTCAAATGGCAAACGCGCGTATTGGGCGTGATTGAGCTGCATCGGCGGCGCGGGCGCGCGCGTTTTTCGGAACAGGAATTGCATCTCGCGGGTTTATTTGCGGCGCAGGCGGCGATTGCGCTAGAGAACGCCGATTTATTGGAGCAGGCGCAGGCGCGTTTGCGCGTGCAGCGCGCGTTGGCGGAAACCTCGGTCCAATTTTTGGCGTTGACTGAGCCGCAAGCGATTTTGGAACAGGTCACGCGTAGCGCGCGGACAATTTTGGACAGCTCGATTGCGGTCTCATTTCGCGCGCATGGCGACGGCAAATTTGGCGTCGCCGGATGCGATGGCGAGATATTAGAAAAGTTTGGCAGCGAGCCCCTTTCGCTGGACTGGCTCAATATTCTGGAATCCACTTGCAACTCGCAAACGCCAACGTTTTGGCAGTCGGTCCCAAAAGATAATTCCGCCGCCGCGGTGGACGCGTTCGAGCTGTCCAATTTTCAGTCAGGCATCGCGGCGCCGCTGCAAGTGAGCGACTCTGTCATCGGCGTCATCGTGATTGCGCGCCGCGCCGGGCGCGCGTTTGATCTGACCGACGCGCAAACCCTCGCCTTGCTGACAAATCAGACCGCCAACGCGTTGGAACGCGCGGACGCTTTTCGTCAAGAGCGGCAGCGCATGCAGGAATTGAATTTATTGTTTGAAGGTTTTCGCGCGACCGCTTCCACGCTTGAACCGGACCAAGTAATACAGCGCCTATTGGAACAGTTGGCAACGGCGTTGGATGTGACGAGCAGCGCATTTGTGCGACTTGACCACGCGCGCCGCAAGATCATTCAGACGCAAATTTTTTATGCGGCGGCGGCGGCGCCTCAAGAATATACGACGAACGGTCAGACCTGGGATTTTGAGACCACGCCCGGCTTGGAGCGCTTATTGACGCAAACGTACGCTATCGTGCAAGCCGATGATCCGGATTTGACGGACGCGATGCGCGTAGAGTTGCGCGCGCATCAATGGCACACGATTCTGCGCGTGCCCTTGTTCACCGGCGGGCAGGCGCTTGGATATATCAGTCTGCGCGAATCGCGCGCGCCGCGCGCGTGGGACCGTAATCAAATTTTATTCGCGCAGACGATGGCTTCGCAAGCCGCCGTCGCGCTGACCAATGCGGAATTGTACCAAGCCGCCGCGACGCGCACGCGCGAAATGCAAGCGCTGTATGAAGCGGGCCGCGCGTTGAATCAATCGCTCGACGTGAAAACATTGTGCGAAAACAGCGTGAATGCGCTGTGCGACATTTTAGGTTATCAACACGTCAGTATTTTTTTTGTCGTCGGCGAATTTTTAGAGTTGCAAATGCAGCGCGGTTTTACGGCGGAGATTATGCCGTCGCGCATTCCGCTCACGCAAGGCGTCATGGCGCGCGCGGTGCGCGCGCGCGATACGATGTTCGTGCCGGACATTTCAACCGACCAAGATTTTGTATTGGCGCTGCGCGGCGCCCAAGCCGAAATCGCGGTGCCACTGTTGGCGGGAGACCGCGTATTGGGCGTGTTGAATGTAGAGACGCAGCGCGAGGAACAGCAGGGCGCGCGGCGGCACGAACTGAATCTGGAAGATGTGCGGACGCTAAACACTTTTGCCAATCAACTGGTAACCGCAATCGAGAATGCGCGTCTGTTTCAAGAAACGCAGCGCCATCTAAAGCAGGTGCGTACGCTGAACGCCGCCAGCCAAGTGTTGAACAGCGAATTGGAATGGGAAGCGGTGTTGGGGCGCGTGGCATGGCAATTTCTCGGCGCGCTCAATGTGGACGGCTGCACATTGTTTGAATGGCAGCGCGATACAAACCGTCTCGTCATTTTGGCGCAAAAGGACGCGGATTTGCCGCGCCGACCGTCTGCGTCGCGCGCTTTTCCCATACACGCGTGGTTCACGCAAGAGGCGTTGGGCGCGGAAAAAACGATCGGGCTGCGTCTGGATGACGCGGCGGATGACATCACGCGCGCGTATTTGACCGATTTTGGATGGCAAGCGGCGCTGCTGGCGCCATTATGGAGCAAAGGGCAGGTGGTGGGGCTGATTGAACTGGGTGACCGCGCGCAGGCGCGTCACTTTTCGGCAGAGGAGATGGCGCTGGCGAAAAGTTTGGCGCTCCAAGCGGCGATTGCGCTCGAGAACGCGAAATTGTATCGTGACGCGCAGCGGCGGCTGCATGAAACGGAAACGTTGTATCATTATACGCGCGCTTTGAGCGGAACGTTAGACGCCGAGACGCTCAGCGCGCGCGCGCTCGAGACTGTGGCGCGTTTAATTGATTTTGATTTTGGCGAAGTATGTTTGGCGCGCGAATCAGACCGCGCGCTCGTGCCGATAGCTACACGCGGCGTCATCGCGCGTCCGCTGCGCGACCAAGTGGTGCCTGCCGGGATGGGCATTGTGGGCTGGGTAGCGGAACATGGCAGAACGGTGCGCGCCGATGATGTGACGCGCGATCCGCGTTATGTTTCGCTTTCGCCGCACATCATGTCAGAGATTTGTTTGGCGCTGCGCGTGGGCGAACGAACGATTGGAATTTTAAATCTGGAAGCCAAAGCGCCGCAAGCGTTTGATGCGCATACCGAACAGTTGTTGGCGGTGTTTGCGCCGCAACTGGCGATGGCATTGGAGAATGCGCGTTTGTACGCGCAAACGAAACGGGACGCGGAGCTCAAAGCGGTATTGCTGCGCGAATTGTCGCATCGCGTCAAAAATAATTTGGCGGCGATCACATCGCTATTGTACATGGCGTTGGATGAGCCGGAAGAAACGCGCGCGCAAATTTTGAGTGAGACACTTGGACGCGTGCAAAGTATGGCGACAGCGCACACGCTATCGGCGCGCGCGGCGGATGGTTTTGTGGACATGTTGGAAGTGGGCGCGCAGGTGCTACAAGATACGGTCCGTAATCTGGCGCCGCTCGGCGCGCAAGTTGAAATTGAAACCGTCGGCGACCACGTGCTGGTGGCGATGCGCCAGCTGACGACGTTAGCGTTGGTCCTGAACGAATTGATAACGAATGCGCTGCGCCATGGACGCAATTCGCATACCGTCGCGCCGCTGCGCTTGCGTTTTGTGGTGACGCGTCTGCCGGACCAAATTACTTTTTGGCTCCAAGATGATGGCGCGGGTCTGTCGCCAGAGTTTGATTTGGCAAAAGACGCCGGACTGGGTTTGTCTTTGGTTCGTTCGCTTGTTGAAAAAGATTTGCGCGGATTATTTGTTTTAACGCGACGCGACGAATGGACCAGCGCCCAAGTGACATGGCGCGTTCAAGAGGAAAGCTTATGAACTATTCCGCTGCTCCACGAGATTTGACCTTAACCCGTCTCGGTATGACGCAAACGCGCGGCTGGCGCATAGTGATGGCGGAAGATGAAGCGCTGCCGGCGGAGCTTTTGAAACGAATGCTCACGCGTTTGGGGCATACGGTGGTGGGGAGCGCCCAAAACGGACTGGAAGCAATCGAGCAGACGCGGCGGCTGCGCCCCGAGATTGTCTTGATGGATTTGCGGATGCCAGTGATGGATGGCTGGACGGCGATGGCTACGTTAGGCGGCGAGGCGTTGGCGCCGATTGTGGTGGTGAGCGCGTTGGATGACCGCGAATCGTTAGAGCAGGCGGTAGAAGCGGGCGCAAGCGGCTTTTTGACCAAGCCGGTGCGAGAAGCGGATTTGGAGCGCGCGTTAGAATTGGCGGTGGCGCGTTTCGCGGATATGCAAGAAATCCGCAAATGGCGCGCGGACGCCGAACAACGCGCCGATGCGCAAAAAACGCAAGCGGAGGCGTTGACGCGCGCGCTGAGCGAATTGCGCGAGGCGCAGCTGCGACTCGTGATGGCGGCGCGACGCGCGGCAATGACAAGTTTGGCACAGAGTTTGACGCATGAAATCAATAATGCGTTGACGCCCATCATCGGTTACGCGCAAATGATCGAGCTGCAGCACGCGACGGACGCGGAAACGTCCGAGCGGGCGCGTCAAATCGTAGAATTGGCGCGGCGGATTGCGGGCTGGACGGCCGCGTTCCGACAGCTCTCGGTGGGCGCGCGACGTGAGCGCATTTCATTTTCGTTAAATGGAATCGCGCAAGACGCGCTCTATTTATACGAAGAACGATTTACGCGATTGGGCATTCTAGTCGAGACGGACTGGGACCCGCAGTTGCCTCTGATGTTGGGCTTTCCGGACCAGCTGCGCGAGGTATTGATTAATCTGATTCAAAATGCGGTTGAGGCAATGCGCGCGGGCGGAAGCTTGCACGCGCAGAGCCGCTATCTTGCGACGGACGAAATTCTTTTAACCTTGACGGATTCGGGGACGGGCATTGACGCGGCGGATTTACCGCGCGTGACCGAGCCGGGCTTTTCGACCAAACGTTTGGCGGGCGAAGAGAGCAGCGTCGGATGGGGATTGTTTACGGCAAACCAAATTATTCAAGCGCAGCACGGCGTGTTGGAAATCATCAGTCCACCCGCGCCGGACGCGCAAGGCACGACTGTGCGGATTCGGCTGCCAGTGAACGCGGATTGGGAAGATACTATCCCGCGCGCCGCCGCGCAAATATAAACGTTGGCGCAGCTATTCACTGTGCCACGCGCTGGAGCGAATTCGATACAAAATTGAAAGGGTGACAGGTGGCACGCAAGTCTTGAACTATCGCGCGCGCTTCAAGAAAAATTAAAATACGAAACGGCGGCAAAAGCGGGGATGTTGCCGTCCGCGCTGCTCGTATCGCGCGCGGCATTTATGCGCGTGGGCTTGTTTGAGACGCACTGGCAGGCGGGAGAATTTGCCAACTGGATTTTGCGCGCGCACGAAGCGGGCCTAGAAAAAATCATGCTGCCCGAAATCGTCGCGCGCCGCCGCATTCACGCTAACAACAACGGCATTCGCCAACGCGCGCAATTCAACGCGTATGCGCGCATGATTAAAGCATCGCTTGACCGTCGGCGCGCCAGCGGCGCGGACACATGAAAACGCGCCGCGCGCGACTTTTTGAATTCAAGGTAAAGACGCAACCGCATGAACTCGCCGCAAACTCAATTTAACGCCGCGCGCTATCAACTGCTCCAGCGCGCGAGTTTTTGGCAAGGCGACGATGCGCGCGCGAATTTGCGCGCGTGGAACGCGCAAATCAGCTGGGACGATCATCTCAACGCCGATGAATATCGCCTGCTGCCGCAGCTGGCGCGCATTTGTCCGCGCGCAAAATCGAACACGCGTGATTGGGAAAATTTCGCGGCATTGCGCGCAAAGCGTGGGTGACCAACCAATTATTTTTCCGCGCCTTGGCGCCAACCTTGAAGAAAATGCGCGACGCCAAAATCGAACCGTTATTACGCTACGGCGGCGCGTTCGCCTTGCGTTACGACGTCGAATATCCGCTGGCGTACAACGCGGCAGACTGCGGGATTCTCGTGCGCGCGCCGCGTATCAGTTGCTCGCGCGCAGCGGCTGGCAACCAACGCCCGAAATTTCGGAACGCGTTCTCGATAACTATGTCACCGCGCGCTTTTTTCACGCGTTCGCAAATGCGCGCGGCGAACAAATCATTTTGCAATGGCAGTTGATGCCGCGCTGCAACGCGGTGGACGCGGACGCGCCGTTTTGGCGCGACGCGCAAGAAACGAAATTGAGCGATATTGCGGTGTTGACATTGAATCCCACCGCGCAACTTGTGCACGCCGCGCTATTCGGCGCGCACACGCGCGGGACGACGCCGATGTCGCGCGCGAGCGAGGTAATGCTTTTATTGAACGCGCGCGCGAACGAAATCGAATAGGAAAATTTTTACGCGCTGCTCATCACGCATCGCGTGGTTTTGCCGATACGCGAAACGCTTGAACAGGTGGCATTTGCGCGGAACGAACGCCGTTTCGTTCCAGCGCGCGAGATGGGAAACGCTGCGGCGAACGTTCCTTACGAAAACGTAAACGCGCTGCCCGTCGCGCCGCAAGAAAAAACCGAACGCGCGTTATGGCACGCGACGACAAAATGGGAGCGCGCGGAAAAAATTTGGCGCGTGCATACGCGGCGCGCGTGTAAAAACGATATTGCGTCGAATGGTTTAGAGTTCGCGAGATTTTCAAGAGATTGGTAGGGATTGGAGAGTGCGCTGCAATTACCGATAAAGGCATCCACGGCGAGAGGAACGCATTATTTGACGCGTCTTTGCCAAGACGCGCTTGCGTCAATAAAAAATAGCGCATCTCTTTGTGGGTAGACCTTTCGGGTTTCCGAAAACCCGAAAGGTCTTGCCCCACAAACGAATCAGGAATTCGCTCTAGAAAGCGCGGCAACCAGAACGCAAGTCTGCGGCGAATCAAGAATATTCGCAATCGCAGCCCAGCGGGAACGTCCGCAGGGACGTTTCGTGTATTTGTTG
>JAJTXZ010000024.1 GCA_021463195.1 Anaerolineae bacterium | reverse complement strand
GAGCGATTCTGTGCAACAAAACGCGCCGCCGCCCGTCGCGGCGTCAACCTCCGGCGCGGGCGCGGTGGCTGCCAGTCAAGCGAACAAAGCGCTGCAAGAAGCGGATGCCGCGCCATCGTCGAGTGAAGGCAAGATTAAACACGCGGGCGACAAGGCGTTCATCCTGCGCAACGGCGTGTGGACGGACACAACTTTCGTTCCCGAAAAAATGACGACGACGAAAATTCCATTCGGCGGCGCAGAATACTTTGACCTGCTGAAACAGCATCCCGAATGGAGCAAATATATCGCCGTCGGCGCGCAAGTGATTTTTGTGGTGAATGGGATGGCGTACGAGATTACGGCGCTATCATCGTAAAGCCGCCAAAAGAGAAAAGCCATGTCGCGTCAGACATGGCTTTTCTCGTGATAGACGGATTCAGAATGCCATGCGCCTATTTTGCATGCTGTTCGATATTTGATATCAGCTCGGTGACGGGAAGAGCTTGGCGGTCAAATTTGCTTGTTGCAGTGTCGCCCTCGATAATGTACATTGTATAGTACCCCCATTTAACCGCCGTCTGTTGTTTTTTGCTGAGGAATAACACAACTCGGCGACCCGGGACCAAATCTGAAGTGACGTCCATCCCTTCTGCTAACCCTTCCAGCTGTTGGATGGTGATTGTAAATTCAGGTTGCGGGTTCTTGAGATATCGTGCGACTGATAGAGTTACAGTACGGAATGCATAGGGAATTTTGCCCTGTCGCGTCTCTTCTTGCATGGATTTGGGCGCGTGCCCGTCCGGAGTGTTCCATTGAACTTGGCTTACAGTCTCGATAGTCCCCACTATAATGCTATGGGCTTGTAGAGTGCGTTGCGCAGGGGTTTGGGGCAAAACATATCCATGGGCTTGTTGCGCATCCAGAGGATTTTGCGCGCTTTCTACATTGTTCATTGTTTCGGGTGATATCCCAGTCTTGCTTGATTCTTTGGTGTAGAGAGTAGTAAGAATTGTTCCAAGAATGAGGGCACAACCCAAAAGCAAAATCGTTCGCAATTTCGTGTTCAGGGATAGAGTTCGCAGAGACATGGATGGCTCCTTCTGGTCTTGAGTGGTTGCATGCATAAGCACAGTTTACGGATAGAGTTGTTGCAACTCGTTCTTTTCGTGTTTTGTCAATTTCCATTTTATCTGTCCTGTGGCGCACATAACCAGTTTTTGTGGAGAACAATTGTCAATAAAGAAAACCCAGTGTCCTAGTTCATGTGTTGCTACTGTTCGAACGTCTGGAAATTGTGTGCCATCTGTATTCCACGAATAATCCAGATTCAGATAGGACGATGCTGAGGTTATCGTGCCTTGACCCGTCAACAGTGTAATTCCATACCAGCTGTCGGGGAATGCCGGGTCTTGACTGAAATGTCGCGCTCCAAAATTCCCCTGCGCAGAAGTGGGTGAGGTTTCAACGAGTGCAAAGGATCCCGGCGCATTTGTCCACGTTTGGGCTGAATCGCGATATTGCTGTTTTCAATTCACTGGCACGGACTCGGGCCCGCCACCAATGTAAAAAGTCACCGTTGGATTCGCCCATTTTCGTCTGTCTGACAGGTGAGCAAAAGCAGTTTCAGCCATCCATAGCGCAAGAGCTAATCCTGCAATGAACGGTAGCTACTTGAAGAATCGGGTTGCGGAACGCATCTTGTCTCCTCGCTAAATTTTGTTTTTCATTATTATACTTGTTTGTCAACGGAAAAATCCATAGTGCAGGCGCTATTTTTTCAAAACTCGCATCCCTTCAAATCCAGCCGCGATGTTTCGCTCGCCAGACTGCATCCTCGCGGTTATCTACCTCTAGTTTCCGCAAGATATTTTGCATGTGATTGCGCACTGTGTTGACGCTTATTTGCAGGGTCTGCGCGATTTCCTTGTCCGGCTTGCCATCCGTCGCGAGCTGCAGAATTTCGATTTCGCGCGCCGTCAGCTGCGACAGCGCTGCATTTTTCCGACAAACATTGCGCGCGTATCTATCATTTAGTACATCAGCGCACGCGGTCAGAAACTCGTCGTGATTGATCGAGGGCGGCAAGCAAACGTCTGCGCCTGCGTAAAGCGCGTCGTGCTGCAACAGCGGGTTGGCAGCAAAAGCGCAAAGGAGGATAATTTTGAGTTGTGGAAATGCTTGATGCAGCGCGCGACAAATGGCGAGCGCGTTACGAGGAGACAAAGCATGTCCGATGAGGGCGAGGTCTATCGCGTCCGTTGTGCAGCGCTGCATGGCACAGTCCAAATCTTGTGTCCAGCCGACGACATGCCAGCGCTTGGCAGGGAGGGCTTGGGAGACACCTTGATAAAACAAAAAGCTCGAGTCAATCACCAAGACGCGCGTGACTGCGATGTCAGCCATGATGCCTCCAAAAAATACCCGTCAGAAAATCAAGCGAACCTTTCTTTTTGATAGAAAGGTTCTTCCAATTCAGTTCAGAATGAAACGCTTTTGCCGCAAAGTGGCGTTTTGGTGGCGCTAATTATTTTAAAGATAACCACTCGAAAGCGGTCACGGTGATCTCTCGTACAAGTTCTCCATTGCTTGTCACGGTCATGCCCATCGGCAATTCCGAGTCTGCCCAATAGCGAATGCGCGTCGTAACATCATAGACCTCTTTTTCGCACGGCCATGTATCGGGGTCGCAAGGCGCTTGCTCAGTAAAGGTGAGATCCATTAAACCCGGCTTGTCGGCAGGACGAATCTCCGCCCCCGGGACCTGTTTGTATTTGCTGATGCGGATGGGGACGAGCCATTCAGCCGGGGCATAAAATCCTTCGCTTAGATCTATTTTTCGTTCATCAAAGGCGCGAAGCTTTTTATTTGCGCCTTTGATAATGTCGTCGTTGACTTGCATGTAGCTCCCCACATAATCCGGTGCGGCAGTCTCTTCCAAGACCTCCGAACTCCAATGCAGTTGGTCTTGATACACAAGCTGTTCTACTCTGTGACGAGGGGCACGTTCTTGCCCATTATATAACTGCCAGTCCTTGTATGTCATCTTGAAGCTAGGCCAGTCATTTCGACGTGGGGCGCTGTGCGCATTGGATATGATTAGTCAACCTCCCAATACAGCTGCCAGAAGGAGCACGCAAAAAATCGTTGTAACTTTCAGCCGATGTTGCTTCATGGAACACCCCTTTTTAGCGTATTCTTACTGTGGGAGAAGGGTCGCGCTTTCTCCATCCCCAGCACATGAACCACCGCCGTATTGTTGGCTTGTGCGTCCGTTCAAATTATGCTGTGTGAGGGTGCGCATCGAACAATCTCCTTTCGAATTTATTTCTATTATACGGATTTAAACAGGCGTAATACAATAGTGCATGCACTATTTTTTCTAAACGCCTTTGCTCTCAAATCCACCTCAAATGATTCGCTAGCCACACCGCCGCCTCTCGATTACACACTTTCAATTTTCGCAGGATGTTTTGCATGTGATTGCGCATTGTGTTGACGCTTATTTGCAGGGTCTGCGCGATTTCCTTGTCGCTCCGGTTTTGCGCGACCAGTTTCAAGATTTCCATTTCGCGCGGCGTCAATTTTGTATGGATGAAGAAATGTGTGTGTGGGGGAGGCGAAGCAACTATTTCAACCTGAAGCTCCAAGCGAGTATTTCGAGCGAACAATTTTTGCTGGCGTGATCATATGCAAAACGGTTATGCTTGCAATAGCGCGACGCTGTATCGTGAACGCGCACGCCGCAAAAAAAACGAAAAAGCAGGCGTAGAACAAGCGTGCGAATCTTGCTATGCGGTGTGTGGGATAAATGTGGGATAGTGTGGGATAACCAAAAATGTTATGCTTGCTGCGCGTTGCGCGCTCTTTGTTTGTAAAGAATTTTTAATTATGTTATCCTGTCCGCGTTGCAGCCGGTTGTTCCACCAATAATGTTCTCGCGCGAATATTTTCTCAAGCGATAACGCGGTGACACGCGCTGGATGGGCGTGCCGCACGCTTCCACAAGGATGTGGTATGGAAAAACTTTTGGCTAAATTTACGTTGCTTGCCAAGCGGCCCCCGGCTCTCTCGAGACAACCCAAATCCAAACCCTCTTCACTTGCTCCCGATTCTGGCGTCATGCTGGTCAGCGCGCTTTTTTTGCTCGCGGTCGGCGCGGCGGCGGTGGCGGGATTATTTTTTATCGGCGTGATGCGCTGGCTCGCGTTAGCGTTTGCGTTTGGCATGGCGGGCGCGGGCGTTTTGGCGACGCGTTACGTTCTGCGCGCGTTGCTTGGGCGCAGCGCAATATTGCTGTTGGCGCCGTATAGCGTTCAAGATCCCGCGGCGGCGCAAGCGCTGTTGGAAGATTACTTGAGCCAAGAATATTTGCCGACGATTCCGATACGGCAAGGCCAAATCGCCGAAGGGACGGACATGTCTCTATTGCGCCGCCGCGACCAGCTCGATCTTTCGTACCAACGCACAACAGGGCGTGGCCCCGCGTATCTGGATATTGACCGTTCCAGCGCGGCGCTGATTTGGCAGCCGGGTGGATATGTCCTGCGCCAATTTGGCTTGCATCTGTACGAATGGAATCAGCAATACGTCGGCGCGGTGGATTTGAAACCGCAATCTTTGCCCATAGACGATTCGTTTTGGACCGCCGATGGGATGAAGGTTCAACTCAAAGGCGTGATTTCGTTTTGGATTATTCAAGATGGTTCGGCGCTCAAGGACGGCCAAGCGCATTTGGTGAAATTGGAAAATGTGCGCCGCGCGTTAATTCCCTCGCCCGATTGGCGCGAAAAAGCAGCGCGCGCGCTGATGCAAAAATTGCGCGAAATTATGCGTCAATTCGCGCTCTCGGATTTTTTCGTGACGCCCGATCAGTTGCAGCATTTGGATTTGACCGAAACGCTGCGTCGGTTCTATTCCCAGCAAGCGTCGAAACCGGCGATAGAAGAAATTCGCGCGCGTTTAATCAATGAAACACGCGACCGCCTCGCCGATTCCGGCGTCGCGGTGCGAATGATGATGATTGACCATCTCGCGCCGCCGCCCGATTTTGCGGAAAAAACGAAACGCATGTACGACCAATGGATGGTGGCGTTGGAAAAAGAAGCCGAGCTGGAGCGGCAATCGCGCGCTGAATTGGAGCAAGCCAACAAACAGCATCAACTGGCGCAGTTGGAACACAAGACGCGCATTATCAAAGCCGAGACCGACAAAGAGGTGGAGCGACTCAAAGCCGAAGCTGAAGCGCTCGGTTTGGAAACGCGCATGAAAGCGCGCGCGGCGAGCGCGGTGGAATTCGCGCGGCGGATGGAATTAGTGCGGCAGGCGTTTGGCGATCGTTTGGACGAAGGCACGATGCGCGAATTGATGCGCGCGTTGGGTCTGCTGGTGTACGAACGTCGTTACGACCGCGACCCGCGTTCCATTCTCGACATGTTTGGACGCGCCGATGCGGAAGAGACAGAAGAATAATGTGGGGCAGTGAATACGCGTTGGCGCTCGACCTCTTGGCGCTGGGCCGCGTGTTTTTGTTCAAGGTCGCGCAGCGTTCCGCGTTTTCGCTGGAACTGGTGCCGTATCGCGTGCGCGGCGCGAATGGCTTGACGACTCCGCTGCCGCGCGTATTGGTGAATCCCGAACTCGGACGCGGCGTGTGCGAAATGTTGACGCGGGCGACAATGTGCGCGGGCAAACGCGAGTGGACGCAGGCGGAAGAATGGTGCGCTGCCGCGCTGCGCGTGCGGGAATTAGGCGCATTGTATCGCGGCGGCGTGAATGTGACGTTGGCGGGCGCGGTGGCGCAATATTATTGCGGCGCGGTGCGTGTGGGCAAACAAGCTTGGGACAGCGCATACGCGAATTTGACCGAGTGCGCGGAACAACTCGCGTTCACTTTTCCTGACCGCGCGGCGGCGGTGTGGCTCGCGTTAGCGCGACTGTATTGTTTTCAAAATAACGCGCCCGACGCGTTATGGGCGCTGCAAAAATGCGAAGGCGTGATGACCGACCTGGAAACGCCCGCGCGCGAAATTTTATTGCCGCTCGTGATGGCGGAATACGCGCGCGTCAATGCTTATTTCAAAATATAGTACGTCCCTCTGCGGTCGCCCATCTTGATGACAAGACCCGCGTCCACAAGGTCCGCTAAATCGCGGCGAATCGTTTCTTCGCTCACATCGGGATACAATTCTTTCAAGTCGCGATTGCCGACGCGCCCCGCCTTGCGCAAGATGTTGAGCGCGGCGCTTTGACGTTCGTTCAACGGCAGATTGCGATATTTGGCGTGGTCGAATTCGCCCGAGACAAAATTATCGCCCGCGCCGCGCAGCGTGACGCGAAATCCATTAGTGGTTTCCTGAAATTTTGGCTGCGGCAGACCCGCCTCATTCATTTGGCGCAAAATGCGATCAATGCCGTATCCAAGGCGTTCCACAAAACCCAAGTCCGTCAAGACTTGGACAATCACCTCGTTGCGCGCAAAGCGTTCCTCGACGATATTTTCCACCGTGATATGACCGGGCAAGCGTCCGGGCGAATACACTTCGATGCGATCATTGAACATCAATACGCGAATTTCTTCGCCGCGAATTTGATAGTCCCGATGCGCGACTGCGTTGACCATTACTTCGCGCACGGCGGACAATGGATATTCCGGTTTTTCCTCGCGCTTGAAATCGGCAATGCGCGCGCCTTTGCGCATGTTAGTTGTGAGAAACGCTTCTGCCGCGCGAATTTGTTCGGGCAAAGCGCCGCGCGCGGTTTCGCGAATGAACGTGTCGGACATTTCCGCGCCAACATAGCGCGCCAACAAAATTTCCGCGCTCGGCAGCAAGCGTTGCGGTTCGCGTCCGAACAATAACAAACCCGCGACGGTGGGACGATACGTGCTTGATTCTTTAACGAGACAACCGCGCCGAAACAATAAATCGAGCGTCTCTTCATTCCAGCGATGGCGCGCGCTGACGTCGCTTAAAAATAATTTCGCGTATTGCTCCACGCGTTCGCGATCGAGGTCATCTAACGTCGCGCCTTGTAAAACGGTCGCTTCAAAATTGCCTTCGCCGCGCTGACGCAATAAATCGCGCAATTGACGCGGCCCGAGCGCGCGATTTTTTTTGCCTTCGCGCGCCATGTATTTGCCGCGCAGCGCGTACGCGTGCGGCAACCCGGATGGAATGGTGACGTACAATAACGGCTTGCCTTCGAGCATCACGGTGGTCGGACGCGGCAGAACGAGCGGCGGATCGCAGCGCAAACCCGCGGCGAGCGCTTTGTCGCGCGCGGCATCGAGGTCGCGGACACCTTTGATGAGATTGCTGGCGGCGTCAATGCCGAGCAGCACGCCGCCGCCGTGTGTGTTTGCTAACGCGGAAAAAGTTTCGGCGAGTTTGAGCGCCGCCGCGCTTTCGAGTTCAAAGGCGAGTGTTTCGCTCGCGCCTTGCGCGTAACTTTGATAAAGGTCGGTAGCTTGCATCGGCGGAATTTCAAAACCCGTTCTCGAACGAGAGCGGGTTTTGAAATCAGGAATTGAAATGATAGTTGACGCGATAATGAAAGGTTTCGGGCGTGGGTTCTTCTTCGGGTGGCAGTTCATCGGACGGCGCAGCTGGTGACGCCGCGTCCACGCCGAGTATCCCCGGCAGTTCGATGCCAAAAAGCGTGCCGGCAAAGAACGCGCAGCAGCTGCATACCAACAGCAGCGCGACGATGATGGCGATGGGAATAAAACGCGGACTCTGTTTGCCGGGCAGCCACGGCACGTAATCCGCGCTCGGGTCATAACCGCCATAGGGATTGAATGGGTTGTAATTGCCGGGCGGCAGCTGCGGCGGTTGATTCGGATAATTGTTCAAAACAAAACTCCAAAATGAGGTCAACGCGCGGCAGCGCGCGGGGGCGATTTATGGCGATGCGTAGTTTTGCGGGCGGCATTGTTTTTGGTCAACGCCACCGGTAAAACTTCATCCATGTTTTCGACGAGGACAAGATTCAAATTGCGCTGGACTTTGCGCGGCAAATCCACCAAATCTTTTTTGTTCTTTTTGGGCAGGATGAGTGTTTTTAAACCCGCGCGGTGCGCGGCGAGAATTTTCTCGCGCACGCCGCCGATGGGCAGCACGCGCCCGCGCAAAGTAATCTCGCCCGTAAAACCGACATCTTTGTAAACAGCGCGCTGCGACAAGGCGCTAATCAACGCCGTCGCGATCGTGATGCCCGCCGAAGGCCCGTCTTTGGGAATCGCGCCTTCGGGGACGTGAATGTGAATATCGAGTTTTTCAAAATCGGCGCGCAGACCGAGTTGTTTCGCGTTGGTGCGCGCGTACGAGAGCGCGGCTTGCGCGGACTCTTGCATCACCTCGCCGAGTTGTCCGGTGAGCATCAATCCGCCTTTGCCCGGCATCAGCGTCACTTCGATTGCCATCGTGTCGCCGCCCGCGCCAGTGACGGCAAGGCCCGTGGCGACGCCGATTTGGTCTTGCTCTTCTTTCACGCCATACATGAATTTCGCGGGCCCCAGATATTTGTTGAGCGTTTCTTTGGAGACGCTCGCGGGCGCGGGTTTGTCTTCGGCGACCTGACGCGCGATTTTACGGCAGACTTGCGCGATTTCGCGTTCGAGATTGCGGACCCCCGCTTCGTACGAGTAATCGCGAATCAGTCCGCGAATGGATTCGTCCGAAAATTTTGGTTTGCCGACGAGGCCATGTTGTTCGAGTTGGCGCGGAATAATGAATTGTTTCGCGATGGCGAGTTTTTCTTCTTCGATATACCCCGGAAATTCGATGACTTCCATACGGTCAAGCAGCGCGGGCGGAATCGGGTCGAGGAGGTTCGCCGTCGTGACAAAAATGACTTGGCTCAAATTGTACGCGACTTCGAGATAATGGTCGCTGAACGCATTGTTTTGTTCGGGGTCCAACACTTCTAACAATGCCGCGCTCGGGTCGCCGCGAAAATCCGCGCCAACCTTGTCAATCTCGTCGAGCATGAAAACGGGATTGATGGATTTGGCGCGTTTCATCGTCTGAATGATGCGTCCCGGCAGCGCGCCGATGTAGGTGCGGCGGTGGCCGCGAATTTCCGCTTCGTCGCGAATGCCGCCGAGCGATACGCGCACAAAATTGCGCCCCAACGCTTGCGCGATGCTGCGCCCCATCGAAGTTTTGCCCGTGCCGGGCGGTCCGACGAAGCACAGCACAGGCGACGCCATTTTATTGCCTGCGAGTTTGCGGACGGCGATGTATTCTAAAATTCTTTCTTTGGCGCGTTTCAAGCCGTAATGTTGCTCGTCCAATAATTTCGCGGCGGCGGGAATATCGAGATTGTCCGGCGACGCGTTTTTCCATGGCAGTTGAATCAGCCAATCGAGATAAGTGCGGATGATGCCAAGTTCGGGCGAGCCGAAGGGTGTTTGTTGAATGCGTTCGAGCTCGTGTTCGGCGCGCGCGCGCGCTTCGTCGGGCATTTCGGCGGCGGCGATTTTTTCGCGCAGCTCGTGAATTTCGCGCGTCTGCGCGTCCATTTCGCCGAGCTCGTGTTGAATCACGCGCATCTGTTCGCGCAAATAATATTCGCGCTGATTTTTGTCCACCTCTTCCTGCACTTGATTATGGATTTGACTTTGCAGTTCGAGGACTTGGAGCTCGTTCGCCAACAAGCGTGAAATCTGATTGAGCCGCTCGACCCCATTCAGCGTCTCTAAAATTTCCTGCCGTTTGCCGAGTTCGAGATTGAGCGACGACGCGATTAAATCGGCGAGCGCGCCCGCGCCTTCGGTGTTCATCGCGGCGATGTACACCTCTTCGGGCAGATTGGAATTGAGTCGCACGATTTTTTCAAACTGCGCGAGCGCCATGCGGCAGAGCGCTTGGATTTCAACCGAAGTGTCTCTGGCTTCGATGATTTCCTCTACGCGCACTTTGACGAATGGGTCGGTCTGGACAATTTCGAGCAAGCGCGCACGCGTTTCGCCTTGCCCCAAGACGCTCGTCGTGCCGTCGGGCATTCGCAGCATCCGTCCGATGGAAAGGACGGTGCCGATGGTGTGCAAATCGTCCATTCCGGGTTCTTGCAATTCGGGGTCGCGTTGCGCGAACACGACGACTTTTTGGTCGCGCAGCATCGCTTCTTCGATGGCGCGTACGCTGCGTTCGCGTCCGGCGGTGATGGGCGAAATCAGGCGCGGAAAAACGACCGTATCGCGCGCGGGAACGAGCGGATATACGCGCGTGTTTTCATTTTCGATTTCAATTACAGGAATGGGTGGCGCGGTTTGCGCTTGGCGTCGAGACATGGAGTTGAATGAACAATAGCGAATGGACAATGAATAAAAAATCTGTCCATTGTACATTGTCCATGGTGTATTGATTTAGGATATTAGCATAGCGAGGGGGAATTGGCAAAAGAAAAAGCGGAACTGACAGCCAAGGGTGTAGTTCACTTTCGGGGTGACTTTTATGTCAAGCGAACCCGCGCAGTCTGAATCCCGTTTTCAGTGGGAAACCGCGGCAGGCACTTTTTCGATTTTAGCACTTGGGAAAAAACCTACCCCCAAACTGAACTGCACCCCAATGCCAAGCCCCTTTTTACACGATACTGCCTTTCCGTTATAATGATTTGCGCGGTTTCGGAAACATTGTCATACCCATGTTGACTAATTTGCGCGCGCGTTTGTCCCTTAACAATACATTGATCGTCGTCTTGGCGCGTTCATTCATCAGTGGCATTGAACAAAGCATGATTGGCGTCGTGTTTCAGCCATTCGTCTTGTCGCTCGGCGCGAGCATGTCGCAGTTGGGGTTGCTCAATTCGCTTGGCGGATTTAGCGGCTTGATTCCGACGCTGGCGTATCCGTGGGGCGGTTGGATTGCCGACCAACGCGGGCGCAAAATTGTTTTGCTCGCCGCGTCATTGTGCGCGATGGGCGCGTTCGGAATATACACGGTCGCGGGCTGGTTCGGCGCGCTGCTGATGTTACTGCCCGGCATTATCTTGCTCGGCATTTCGCAAGTGTATCAACCGGTCAACACCGCGTTGGTGGGCGAGACCGTGAGCGTCAAAAGACGCGGCAGCGCGTATTCACTCGTGATGGTTGTGATGATTGCGCCAGGAATCGTCGCGCCGATTCTCGCGGGAATGGTGGCAGATCGCTATGGCTTTGAATTTATTTTCCCCGCCGCGATTTTTTTTGAAGTAATTGCCTTTTTGGTGATTTGGAAATATCTGCGCGACAAACCGAAACGGGTAGGAATGGAATCCGATTCCGTTTCCACGCGTTCGCGCGCTGTATTCGATTTCTTGAAACGCGCGTGGGTTCCGCCGTATGCGCTGCGTTGGTTTTTTTTGGCGATTGCGATGGATATGTTTGCGTGGGGCATCGGTTTCGGTTTGCTCTATGGGCTGCTGCGCAAAGAATATGATTTCTCCACAACGCAGTTGGGCATTATGTCGGCGGTGAGCAGCATTACATGGGCGACGACTTCGCTGCCGTTGGGACGGCTTGTGGACCGTTATGGCGCGAAACCGCTTTTGATTTTTTCCGAGAGTTTGGCGCCGCCGTTGATGCTCATTTGGGCGACACAATCAAATTTTATCGTTCTCGCCGCCTCGATGAGTCTCTTTGCGTTAAACGCCGCCTCGTGGGTCCCGGCGCGCAATGTGTATGTGACGCAAGCGGTGGAGCCAGCGCGGCGCGCCGAAATTTTTGGACGGCTGTCCGCGTTCGGCGGCGTGTTGGCGTTTCCCTCCCCATTCATCGGCGGCTATTTGTACGACAACTTTGGCTTTTACGCGCCATTCATCGGCAATCTTGCGTTCGCGCTCGTTACTTTGGCGCTTTTGATTTTTTTTGTGCCAGATTCGAATCAAGGAGAGGAAACGGGTTCGCGCGCGGCTGCCGCGTCCTTGGACTGAGACGCGTCCGCATTGCGCGCGCCCGGACATAAATTATTATGGCGAAACGCGATACTTATACCGTTCGTATCGAAGGCGTCACGCGGCATCTGCCCGTGTTCGCCGTCAGCCCGCAGTTGCGCATTGCTGTTTTCAATTTATTGGGCGATACCGAAATTACCATCGCCGCCGCGCATGGTCTCGCCAAAAAATTGGCAAAAGTGACGGCGGATATTTTGGTGACCGCCGAAGCGAAAAGTATCCCGCTGGCGTATCATCTTTCCATCGAATTGAACAAGCCGTATGTGGTGCTGCGCAAAGAGTACAAACCATATATGGGCAGCGCGCTCAGCGCGGAAACCCTTTCCATCACCACCGGCAAACCGCAAACGCTTTATCTTGATGAAAAAGATCACAACGCGGTGCGCGGCAAGCGCGTGATTCTGGTGGACGATGTAATCAGCACCGGCAGCACGCTGCAAGGAATGCGTTTGCTAATGGACCGCGCGGGCGCGCATGTGGTCGCCGAAGCCGCCGTGTTCACCGAAGGCGAACGCGCGCAGTGGGGCCATATTATGGCGCTCGGACATTTGCCGCTGTTCACGGGCATCGAAAAAAAAGAATCGAAATCCAAAAAAAACGCCAAGCCAAAGAATGTCGCGAAATCGAACGCGCCGCCGGCGGAATAGAGCCGCGCAGGCAATGGATTTGTGATGCCGACGCAGCTTGATTCTTTAGCGGCAGCGGGCTGGCTCAATTTTGCCGACGCGGTTCTATTGGTGGACGACGCGGGGCAGATTGTATTATTGAATCGGCGCGCGCAAGAAATGTTCGAGATGGATGCGGACGCGTGGCGCGGCGCGCCCGCATCGGATTTTTATCGCGCGCTCGCCGCGCGCTGCGCGTCAGACGCGGATTTGGCGCGTCAGTTTGAAAATCACGCGCAGCGCGCGGCAGAGCTGCCGCGCTTGGAATTTACGCTCCAGACGCCGACGCTGCGCGTATTGGAGACGCAATGGTTCTGTCTCGCGCCAATCGCTCCGCGCGCGTGCGCGTATGGCGTTATGTGGCGCGACCTGACGCGCGCGCAAGCGACCGAGCAAATGCAAAAGCAGCTGCTCGCCACTGTATCGCATGAATTGCGCACGCCGTTGGCGTCCATCAAAGGATTCGCGACGACGCTGCTGCGTCAAGACGTGCGCTGGGATGACGCGACGCAGCGCGAATTTTTGCGGATCATTGAAGAAGAGAGCAATCGCCTCGAAGAACTGATTGACAATTTGCTCGACATGTCGCAAATGGAAGCGGGCGCGCTGCGAATTCAGCGCGAGCCCGTGCAGTTGCGCGGACTGTTGCGCGAGGCGGTGGAAAACGCGCAGCGGCGCACTGAAGCGCATTGGTTCGTCGTAGATTTGCCGTCCGAGCTGCCGCGCGTGTGGGCGGACCCGCGCCGCATTCGCCAAGTGTTGAATAATTTATTAGAGAATGCGATCAAATATTCGCCGGACGGCGGCGAAATTTCAGTGCGCTGCGAAGTGGAAGCGACGCGGGTGATTGTGAGCATCGCCGACCGCGGCGTCGGAATTCCGCCCGCGCTGCGCGCGCGCGTCTTTGACCCGTTCTTTCAGGTGGACGGTTCAAGCACGCGTGGCGTCGGCGGCAGTGGTTTGGGCTTGGCGATTGTCAAAGGGATCATCGCGGCGCATCACGGCGCGATTTGGGTTGAACCGATGCCCGAGCGCGGCAGCGTCTTTCGTTTTACCTTGCCGATTGTCACGGACGCGGCCTTGACAGAGACGGACAAGCTTGCGTAAGGATGAAAAAATGGCTGAACCTTTTCAAGTGACTTTTTGGGGCGTACGTGGCAGCTATCCGACTCCGGGCGCGCAGACCGCGCGCTATGGCGGCAACACTCCCTGCGTGCATGTGCGCGCTGGCGCGCACGACCTAATTTTCGACGCCGGCACCGGCATTATACGGCTTGGCAAACTTTTGGCTCAAGCGCGCAAGCCCGAAACGAATCCGCTTAATCTCACTATATTTTTTACGCACACGCATCACGACCACACGCAAGGGTTTCCGTTTTTCGCGCCCGCGCGTTTTCAGTTGACCACGCTTTATATTTTCGGACCCAAAAGTTTGAATGAAGATTTGGCGCGCGTTCTCTCGCTTGCGATGCTGCCGCCCGTCTTTCCGATTGCGGTGGATGAATTGCCGTGTGAACGTGTGGTGCGGAATTTGAACGAGGGCCAAGTTATTTTATTTCCGCGCGCCGACGACGGACCGCGTGTGCTGTGGTCGCAGCGTGACGCCGCCGAGTTAGCGCGCTATTCGGACGCGCTGAATGTGCAGGTGATGAAATCGGCGGCGCATCCGCACGGCGTTTTTATTTATCGCGTAAATTTTCAGGGGCGCGCGTTTGTCTTTGCGACCGATGTGGAATCCTATGTGGGCAATGATCAACAGCTCATCCAATTCGCGCGCGACGCGGATTTGCTCGCGCACGACGCGCAGTACACCGACGCGCTATATTTGCGCGCGCCCGTGCCGCGTCAAGGATGGGGTCATTCCACCTGGCGTATGGCGGTGGATCTCGCGAACGCGGCGAACATCAAACAGTTGGCGTTATTTCATCATGAACCGGAACACGACGACGATGCGCTGCAAGAGATTGAAGGACGCGCGCGTCAAGTTCGGCCCGATACTTTTATGGCGCGCGAGGGCATGACGATCGAGCTATAGATTACGGATTTCTGATTGTAGCTGGGACGATGATTTTTAAGCCAGAGGTTAAAAATCATCGTTTTGTTTTTTATGGCAACGCAAAATTTTCAGTGGGGTTCGCGCACCTACATCATGGGAATTGTGAATGTCACGCCGGACTCATTTTCGGGGGATGGCGTGATGGATACGGATGCGGCGGTCGCGCAAGGGATACGTTTTGCGCAAGAGGGCGCGGATATTTTGGACATAGGCGGCGAATCCACGCGCCCCGGTTCCGCGCCGCTTGACGCGACGCAAGAATGCGCGCGCGTGCTGCCTGTGATTGAACAACTGGCGCAGCGCGTGGCGATTCCGCTTTCAGTGGACACGTATCGCGCGGCGGTGGCGGCGTGCGCGGTCGCCGCAGGCGCGACTTGGGTGAACGATGTTTGGGCGTTCACGCGCGACCCCGATATCGGACGCGTCGCGGCGCAACACAACGCGTTTGTCGTGTTGATGCACAATCGCGCTGCGTCCGCCATCGTCAGCAAACTTGGCGGTCATTACGATAATGTAGTGTACGAACAGGCGGATATTGTTCAAGCGGTCGCGACGGAACTCGCGGCGCGCGTCGCTGCCGCAGAACGCGCGGGTGTGGCGCGCGCCAAGATCATTATTGACCCGGGCATCGGCTTTGGCAAAGGATTGGCGCAGAATCTGGAATTGCTGCGGCGCTTGCATGAATTCAAAACGCATCCCGCGCTGCGCGATTTACCGCTGCTGTTGGGCGTCTCGCGCAAAAGCGTCATCGGTCTCACTTTAAATCTGCCGCCGTCCGAGCGTCTCGAAGGCACGCTTGCCATCTTGGCGTTAGCTATCGCGCAAGGCGTGGACATTGTGCGCGTGCATGATGTGCAAGCCGCCGCGCGCGCGTGTCGCATGGCAGATGCGCTTGCGCGGCAGCCGACGCCTCGCGACGAATGACGAACGAATACGCGCGCGCGCTCGATTATCTTTTGACGCTCCCCGATTGGGAGCGCGGCGTAGGTTCGCGTCCGACGCGCGCGCAAATTTTGCTCGAACGTCCTGTCGCGTTGTTGGACGCGCTCGGCAATCCGCAGACGCGGTATCATTCCATATTGATTGCTGGCACAAAAGGCAAGGGTTCGACCGCCGCGATGCTCGAAAGCATTTTACGCGCGGCAGGATATAAAACTGGATTGTATACATCGCCGCATTTGCATATCTATCGCGAACGAATCCGCGTAAATGGCGCATTGATTTCGGAAAATGATTTCGCGCGCGGGGTAGGGGCGATTCAGCCGTTACTCGCCGAATTGGTTTCAACTCATTCCGCTTTCGAATCGTTCACAACCTTTGAAGCGATGACCGCGCTCGCGCTGCGTCATTTTGCGCGCGAAAAAATTGATGTCGCGATTTTAGAAGTCGGGTTAGGCGGGCGGCTCGACGCGACGAATGTGGTAGACGCAGATTTGTCTCTCATTACGCAGCTTAGTTTTGACCATACCGCTGTGCTAGGCGATTCGTTACCCAAGATTGCGTTCGAGAAAGCGGGCATTATCAAACAGAGGAAAATTGTTTTGACCGCGCCGCAGCCGCCTGACGCGCTCGCCGTGATTGAGCGCGCGGCGCGCGCAAAGGACGCGAACCTTGCCGTCGCCGAACGCGATTGGTTATGGCTCGGCGGACAGGATGATTTTATGGTCGCGGGCGCGCCGCGCGCGGGTGTGTGGAACGATTATTGGCATTATGCTGATTTGCATATGCCGCTTTTAGGACAGCATCAATTTATCAACGCGGGTTTGGCGGTTGCGGCAGCCAAGACTTGGACCGAGAGTTTGAAGCAAGAGCTTGGCGCGACGGCGGCGCGGCAGGGTTTGGCGGCGACGCAATGGTTCGGGCGTTTGGAGATTTTACAGACGCGCAGCGCGGCGCAGCCGTTCATCGTAACCGACGGCGCGCACAATGGCGCCGCGATGGAAAAATTGGCCGCCGCGCTTGAAATGTATTTTGAATTTGAAAAATTATATTTGATTTTTGGCGCGCTGCGCGATAAAAATTTGGATGAATTACTCGCGCCTTTGGCGTTCAAGGTCGCGCACGCGTGGACGCTCGAGACGCGGCATCCGCGCAGCTGGAGCGCGGACGCGTTGGCGCGCGCCTTGAACGCGCGCGGGATTGCGGCGGATGCCGCGTCGGATATGTCTGCCGCCTTGACGGCGGCGCGCGCCGTCGCCGCGCCGCGCGATTTGATTTGTCTTACCGGTTCATTGTCCATCGCCGCGCTGGCGCGCGCCGCATTCGGTTTGGCGTACGCGACAGACCCGCCTTTGATTTGATTATTTTGCGCGCGCCGCGCGCTTAGGGCATGCCCTCGATTGAAATATCCGCGCAATAAATCGGCGATAAATTTCCGTTCGCGTCGCGATATTGGACCGCCAAAGTCCAGCCAACCCAATTCGCCGTCGTAATGGGATAGCGAAATATTTTTTGTTTGACGAACGGCGTCCACGGCGCGGTGTTCATTTCGGTTTGCGAACCGCAGCGCTCGAGCCAGCGCATTTGTGTCACGGTGGTATACGGGCTGGATGCTTCAAACGCCGCGTCAATCTCAATCGTCGTCCCGACCTTGCCGCCCGCGCAACACAAGCCATTTTGCAGGACCAGCGCGCCGCTGACGGGGTACGCGCGACGCGTCGCCGCCACCGCCGTCTGCGCGAACGCGGGTTGCGCCGCCATGGGCGTGCGCTCATCTATTGCGCTATTGATGACAATGGGCGTGCTGGCAGATTCGTCCGGCCGCGCGCTGGAAGAAATGTATGCGCGAATCGGTTGTCCGTTGGCGTCGCGGAATTGCGCGCCGAGCCAAAAGACGCGTTCGCCCAACCAATCTACGTCAAACGTTGTCTGCCATTCTGCTTGGAACGCGTGCCATTCGCCTTCTGGCGCGCAAGCTCTTGCCAGTTCGATACAAAACCGCATTTGCGTCAGATTGGCATTTTCCCATTTCGTCAGACTGACAAAGGTCGCGCCGCTCGGCGTTAGGCCGGTTTCCAAAATCATCGGTTCGACGCGCGCGGTGACGCTCACGCGATTTCCCGGTTGCGCGTCGGTTACGGGCGCGATGCTCAATTTCGCGACCGGAATTTTTTCGCCGCGCGCGCGCGATGGCGACGTTGTCGGCGCGGGCGATGGAATGACGGGAGCGGTTATCGGATTAACGCAGGCGCTCAAAATCGCGACGAGACACAAAAATAAAAATAAACGCGCGCGCATAGGATAAAAAAAAGGGCGACATGGAATCTCGATTCCAAATCGCCCGTGTGACGTTCGCAAACTCTAATGCCCACCGCAGCCGCAACCACCACCGCCGCCACCGCAACCGCAGCCGCCACCGCCGCCACCGCAACCGCAGCCGCCACCGCCGCAGCCGCCGCCTTGCGCGTCCGCGCCCGCGTCAAACGATTGGCCGCACGAGCAAGTGGAAACGGCATTCGGATTTTCGATGCGGAAACCGCCGCCCATTAATGAATCTACATAGTCTACCGATGCGCCTTCCAAGTACATTGCGCTCGCCGGGTCCACATACAAGCGAACCCCTTTGGATTCAAACACCAAATCGCCGTCTTCCATCTGATTCTCGAACGCCATGCCATATTGAAAACCGGAGCAACCGCCCCCGGCGATAAATACGCGCAAACCGTGCGTCGTCAGATTTTTTTCTTGCATGAGTGCGTGCAGTTTTTCTGCCGCCGACGGGGTCAATGCGACAAGTTCAGCGGTCATTGGCAAATTATTTATAGTTTGGACTGTTTGTGTTTCCGACATCATCTCCTCTGCCTCTCCTTGTGGTAGGGTTCTCGATAACTACCATTCTCCTATGGTACAAAAAATCTCGATTTTGTCAATCAGAAATCTGGGTGATTGCCCGGATTTCCAGACCCTAAGGGTTTTCGAAAACCCTTAGGGTCTGGAAATTCGCCGCGATTTCGAAACGCGAGTCATTACCAGACGTATAGACATCCTATCGAGGATTGCGTCTAACCGCCGATTTGACTCATGATACGTGACGTTGGAATTATATTTTCGGCGAGACCATGTCCCCAAGGTTTGCGATAAATGCCGCGCGCAATCAAGTCGGTCAAGGTCGCGTCGCTCGCGCCCTCGCGCAATGGCGTCAATAAATCCACTTCGTCATCGCGCAAAAGACACAGCCGCAAGCGTCCATCCGAAGTTAAACGCACGCGGTCGCAGCCGGCGCAAAATGGCGCGCTCACGGAACTGATAAAACCGAGAACGCCGCGTCCGCCGCGAATCTGATAGGGGCGCGCGGGATCATGTTCGTTCCATGCCAGCGGAATCAATTCGCCAAACGCGTCTTGCACGCGCGCTTGAATTTCTTGCGCGGTCACAATGCTGTCGCTTTGAAACGTGGAAATCGAACCCAGCGGCATCATTTCAATAAAACGCAATTCCCACGCATAGTCTATCGTCAAACGCGCCAAATCCACAATATCTTGTTCGTTAAAGCCGCGCACAATGACGGAATTGAGTTTAATGGGCGTCAAACCCGCGCGTTCGGCGGCGAGGATGCCGCGCCACACCGCGTCCAGTTTGCCGATGCGCGTAATGCGCGTAAAGCGTTCCGCATCGAGCGTGTCAATGCTGATGTTGACGCGCTGCATCCCCGCGCGCGCGAGCGGTTCCGCGATTTTTTCCAAACGCAGCGCGTTGGTCGTCATGGCGATTTCTTTGATGCCCGGCACAGCCGAAATAGCTTGCACAATGGACACCAGATTTGGACGCACCGTCGGCTCGCCGCCGGTCAAGCGAATGCGGTCAATGCCAAGCGTCGCCGCCAGACCAATAAGGCGTGTCAATTCCGCATCGCTCAAATGATGTTCATGCGGATGAAAAATGACGCCGTGTTCGGGCATACAATAAACGCAGCGAAAGTTACAGCGGTCAGTCAATGACACGCGCAGATAATGAATGTCTCGTCCGTACGAATCACGCATAGCGTTCAAAATTATAACATGCGCGCGGCGCGCTGAACGTCAAAAGATTATAAGATACGCGTCGCGCGCCATGTAAAACGTTAAAATAATCGTCTAACGCGCCTTGTGACGCGCAAGTCTATTTGCATGGTGTATTTCTTTGTTTTAGAATTTCGACGAATCATACCTGCAAGGAATAAAGATGCCCTGGCTTGAACTTGGCTCGGCGGCGCTGTCATTAGGCGCCTTGATTGTCGTATGGCGCGCCTGGCGCGCATTGCGCGCATTGAACGCCAAGCTGGAACGCTTGGCGGCGGCGCTGCGTGAAACGCGTCCGCCGCCAAGCCAAAATGAAGATGAGCGCCAAGCTGCGCCCTAAATTTTTTTATACGGGCAGCTCTTGCGCGCCATTTGTCGTGAGATACAGCTCGTCGCGGTCATCGTCAAATTCAAAGAGTTCGGCATAGCGTCCCCAGTTGATGGCGAAATCCAGCTGCCGTTCGGCTTCGACCGGCGTGAATTCTTTTTCCAACACGTCCAGAAAAAATTCTTGCGGCAACCGCTGGCTGGACACTTTGCGTAATTCTTGTTCGATCCACTGGAACATGGGCAGATGCCGAATGCGTTGCGCGAAAATTTCTTTGCGCGCCAAAATCGTCGTCGCCGCGAATGTTTCGCCCAATGACGTGAGTTCGATGTCGCCGCCGCGCAGCGTCGCCATGCCCAACAGTTCGACGGCTTCGACGGCGGGCAAAAATTCGTCCAGCTCCATCCCCAATTTTTCTCCGACAATATACAAATCCGCGCGCTTGCCCTCTTCCGCGAGAAACTCCATCAAACCCGCGATCGCGTTAATCGGCGCGTGCGGCAGCATTTGTGTCTTGCCCCCTTCGCCCGGCGCGGTCCCGATGAGCTCTTTCGATTCGCTCGGCGTTTCGCCTGCGACCGCCGCATACACGCGGTCCACCATCGCGAGAACATGCAAAGCTTTGCGTTGACGCGGCTGCGCCAAGTTGACGGGTATCTCTGCGACAACGCGTCCCGGGTCTTTGTCCATCACAATAATGCGGTCCGCCATCAACACTGCCTCTTCGATATTGTGGCTCACCAACAAGATCGCGCGCGTCGGCAGCGCCTTGCTCGACCACAACTCCATCAACTCGCCGCGCAGCGATTCAGCGGAAAGCACATCGAGCGCGCTGAATGGTTCATCCAAACACAGCAGTTCGGGTTCCACCGCCAACGCGCGCGCAAAGCCAACCTTTTGGCGCATCCCGCCCGAAAGTTCGCGCGGATACGCCGATTCGAAACCGTCCAGCCCCACAAGATCGAGCAGCTTGAGCGCGCGTTCGCGGCGCGCGTTTGGTTCCACGTCGCGCGCTTTCAGCGCGACTTCGACATTGGTTTGCACCGTGAGCCACGGAAATAACGCAAACGTTTGGAACACAATCGTCGCGTGTTCATTCACCCCGCGCAACGGTTCGCCGCGATACAAAATTTCGCCTTCGCTCGGCGGCATCAGCCCCGTAATCATGCGGAGCAAAGTGGATTTGCCGCAGCCCGATGGTCCCAACAGCGCGACGAATTCGCCGTCGTGAATATTGAAATTGACATTTTCGACCGCGCGCGTCTCGCGTTGTCCCTGCCCATAATTTTTGCTAATGCCTTTGAGTTCGACGAGAACGTTGTTTTGATTCATCATGTTATATTCGCAAGTAAATTTTTGATTTTAGATTTATGATTTTTGATTTCAATTTAAAAATCGCAAATCATAAATCCAAAATCTCCAATCTCTAATCTCTAATCTCAATCCATCCGATACCGTTCTTCCGCAATGCGGTACAAGCGCCGCCAAAAAAGCCGATTGAACGCGACGACAATCAGAATCATCGTCAAGGTCGCGCCGAACAACATTGGATAATTTCCCGCTGCCGTCGCGCGCGCGATTTCCGCGCCAAGCCCTGTCGCGTAATACGTTTCGCCGCCAAAGGTCACATATTCGGCGACGATGGTGGCGTTCCAACAACCGCCCGCGGCGGTAATCATGCCTGTAATCAAGTACGGAAAAATCGCGGGCAAAATCATCGTGCGCCAGCGTTCCCACCCGCGCAAACCCAACGTCTCGGCGGTGTACACTAAATCGCGCGGAATGGCTGCCGCGCCGGCGATGATATTGAACAAGAGATACCATTGCGTTCCCAAGAGCATTAACAAAATCGCGGCAAGATTCAAACCGCCGCCGCTTTGAATCAACATCAAAACGATGACGGGAAATAGCGCCGTCGCCGGAACCGATGCGGTTACTTGAACAATCGGCTGTAGCACACGCGCGAGACGCGGATTCATCCCAATCGCGACGCCGACAGGAACGGTCCAAATCAACGCGATGGTCAATGCCACCAATACGCGCAGGAACGACGCGCCCGCGCCAATGGCGATTTGACTCCATTCTGTCGGCGTCACGCGCGCGAGCAATAGCAGCGCGCTGTACGCGCCCCACAGCAAAAATCCCGCGACGAGCGCGAGCAGAACCCATCGAACTATCCGATTCTTTGATACATTGGCGGCGCTTGCGTTTTCCTCGCGCGCGCGCAGACTTTGCGCGACGCGTTGGTCGAACCGTTCTGTCAGAGGATTGACCACGCTTTGCCGCCACCATTTCGCCACGCGCGCGCGCTGCCACACATCATAAAACCATGCCGTCGGCGGGTCATCCGATTCGACCATCTCGACTTTGAAACGATCTGCCCATGCCAAAAGCGGGCGCCAAATAAATTGGTCGAGAACGATGATAATTCCAATCAACGCGACGAGACCCCATAAAATCGCTCCGATGTTTGCTTGGTCGGCGGCGGATTGCAAGTACGAACCCAAGCCCGGGAGGCGATAATCGCGTTCGCCGACGGTAAAAGTTTCCGCCGCCATTAAAAAGAACCAGCCGCCCGCCCAACTCATCATGCTGTTCCACACCAACGGAATCGCGCCAAAGGGCAAGCCGAGCGTCCGAAAGCGCTGCCATGGATTAAAACGAAAAATTGTTGACGCTTCGCCCAAATCGGTCGGCGATGTTTTGAGCGATTGATAAAAACTAAAGGTGAGGTTCCACACCTGACTGGTGAAAATCAAAATCACCGCGCCCAATTCCAACGCGAAATTTTCGGGCAAAAGCGCGGTGAGCGACAAGACGACAACGGGGAGAAAGGAAAGAATGGGAACCGATTGCAAAATATCCAAAATCGGCAAGATGATTTTTTCCGCCGTCTGGTTGCGCGCGGCGGCGGATGCTACTCCCAGCGTGAACAAGATGGACAAAACGTACGCGACAAACATGCGCGTCAATGAAAACGTCGCGTACCAAGGCAAATAGGCAGGCGAGAGATTGATTTCGGGTCCTTGCACCTCGGCAGGCGCGCCGAGCGCGAGAAAAATGCCAAACGCGAGGAGCGCGAGAACACCGACGACGATGAGCGCATCCGATACGTTGAGCGCAGGACCCGGTATGACAGAGGGCGTAAGGATTCGACGACGCACGAGACCTCCTTGAACGCAGCGCGCAAACGTCGCGCGGCGCCCGTGCGTCAAGAGAGCTTACGGACGAGGAGGCGCGCGGCAAACGTTCCGCGCTGCGGATTGGTACTATCTGCTTCGGCTAGATTGGATTCTTGCATAGGTCGAAACATTCGCGATTCTATCCCCTTTGCGAATCGCGTCAAATTGAACGCAAGGAAACAACACAACCTTTATCTCTTTTTTGGATATAATGTCTTTGTATGAAAATTCTCTGCATTGATATTGGCACCGGCACGCAAGATATTTTGTTGTTCGATTCCACCACCGAAATCGAAAATTGTTTGCAACTCATCATGCCATCGCCAACGGTATTGGTGGCGAATCAGATTCGCGCGGCGACGCAACGCGGCGAAACAGTTTTGCTAACAGGTTCAATCATGGGTGGCGGTCCAAACAGTTGGGCGGCGGAAGCGCATATCCGCGCGGGACTGCCAATCTATGCGACGCGTGATGCCGCGTTGAGTTTCAATGACGAATTGGACAAAGTGGAAGCGTCGGGCATTCGTGTTGTGAGCGACGATGAAGCAAAAAAAATAAATGCGGCGCGTGTCGAAATGCGCGATGTGGATTTGGAAGCGATTCAGCGCGCGTTCGAAGCGTTTGGCGTCGCGTTGGAATTTGACGCGCTCGCGGTCGCCGTTTTCGATCACGGCAACGCGCCGCCGGGCGTGAGCGACCGCATTTTTCGTTTTGAATTTCTCGCGGAGCGAATCCGCGCGACGGGAAAACTTTCGGGCTTTGCGTTCATGCGCGATGATATTCCCGAACGCTTGACGCGGATGTACGCAGTCGCAAATAGCGTGAATGCGGACGCGCCGTTGATGGTGATGGACACGGCGCCCGCGGCTGTGCGCGGCGCGATGGATGATGATGTTGTTGCCGGTCACAAAAACGCAATCGTTGCGAATCTGGGAAATTTTCACGCGCTCGCGTTTCGTTTCACCGACGGAAAAATTACGGGCGTCTTTGAACATCATAGCGGCGAATTGAAACCGGCGCAGTTGGAAAATTTTCTACGCGAATTGGCGAACGGCACATTGACGAACGAGGCGGTGTTTGATTCGCAAGGCCACGGCGCGGTCATCTTTGACGCACGCGCGCAGGATTTGAATTTTCTCGCCGTCACCGGTCCGCGTCGTTCAATGCTGTTACATTCGAAATTGAAACCGTATTTTGCCGTCCCCTATGGCGCGATGATGCAGGCGGGAAACTTTGGATTGCTGCACGCGTACGCGGACTTGAATCCGAACGCGCGCGATGAGATTGAAAACGCGTTGGCGAAATCGCGGGTGGTTGCGTAGAGACTGGAGATTGGCGATTGGAGACTGGAGATTGGCGATTGGAGACTGGAGAGTTGCGTACAAAGGTCTGGTGTACGACGTAACGACGAGCTCGTTTTGGCGCACCGGGCTGCATCGTGATTTGCATTGGGCGGGACAAGATTTGACGGATGAGATTGCCGACGCGCCGCACACTGAATTGGTGTTTCATAAATTCCCAATCGTCGGACGTCTCAAAATATGATACGTGGAGTGAATTTTCGATAATGGAACAAAAAAGTTTTCACATGACCCCCGACGAATTTCGGCGGCAAGGGCGCGCGGTGGTGGATTGGATTGCGGATTATTACGAGCGCGTGGAATCGTTTCCGGTATTGTCGCAGGTCAAACCCGGCGAAATTCGCGCGTGCTTGAATCCAGAGCCGCCGATGCAGGGCGAAGCATTTGAAAAAATTCTCGCCGATGTGGAGAATTTATTGCCCGGCGTGACGCATTGGCAGTCGCCAAATTTTTTCGCGTATTTTCCCGCCAACACATCGGGACCCTCGATTCTCGCCGAATTGCTTTCCGCCGGTTTGGGCGTGCAGGGAATGTTGTGGGCGACGAGTCCGGCGTGCACTGAACTCGAGACGCATGTTTTGGATTGGCTGGTGGATGCGCTGGCGCTGCCGCGTAAATTCAAATCCGATTCTGCGGGCGGCGGCACGATTCAAGATTCGGCGTCGAGCGCGGCGCTGTGCGCGCTGCTGGCGGCGCGCGAACGCATTACGCAATATCAAATCAACGCGCGCGGCGTGAACGAGCGTCTCGTCGCGTACGCTTCGACGCAAACTCATTCGTCCGTCGAAAAAGGCGTGGGCATTATCGGCATCGGGCGCGAAAATTTGCGCTTGATCGCGGTGGACGAAAATTTCGCCATGCGCGCCGATGAACTCGCAAAACAAATCCAAACCGACCGCGCCGCGGGACTCGTGCCCTTTTTTGTGTGCGCCACCATCGGCACTACTTCGTCGAACGCGCTCGACCCGCTGCCCGAAATCGGCAGAATTTGTCGGGACGCGGGCGTTTGGCTGCATGTGGACGCGGCAATGTCTGGCACCGCCGCGATTTGTCCCGAGTACCAAACTCTGAACGATGGCGTCGAATTTGCCGACAGCTATAGTTTCAATCCGCACAAGTGGATGTTTACGAATTTTGACTGTAATTGTTTTTATGTCGCCGACCGTGCTGCCTTGATCAACGCGCTGAGTATCTTGCCGGAATATCTTCGCAATCAAGCGACCGAATCGGGCGCGGTGTTTGATTATCGCGATTGGCAAATTTCGCTCGGGCGGCGTTTTCGTTCGCTCAAGTTGTGGTTCGTGCTGCGCTATTATGGCATCGAAGGTTTGCGGTATCACGTGCGGCAGCACATTGCGTTGGCGCAAAATTTCGCGGCGCAGATTCGCGCATCAGAAAAATTTGAATTGGTCGCGCCGTCGCCGCTCAATCTCGTTTGCTTTCGTCACGTCAACGGCGATGCGTTCAATCGGCAGCTGTTGGAACGCTTGAACGCCAGCGGGCGCATTTATCTCACGCACACCATCTTGAATGGTCAATACACGCTGCGCTTGTGCGTCGGACAGACGAACACGCAAGCACGGCATGTCGCGGAAGCGTGGCGTTTGATTCAACAGGTCGCGCGCGAACTTGAAGGCGAAAAATAATTTTTCCTATGTCTAACTCTCTCATCATCCATTCTGCTTCTCAACTCGTAACCGTCGCGGGCGACGCGCCGAAACGCGGCGAAACGCAAAGCGAATTGGGCATCATCGAAAATGGCGCGCTGGCGATACGCGATGGCGAAATTGTCGCCGTCGGCGCGACGGAAGAAATTCGCACGCTGGCGACAAACGAAACGAAATTGCTCGATGCGCGCGGAAGAATTGTTTTGCCCGGTTTTGTGGACGCGCACACGCACGTCGTATTCGCAGGCGACCGCGCGAATGAATTTGAAATGCGTTTGCGCGGTGCGTCGTATTTGGAATTGTTGAAAGCGGGCGGCGGCATTATGAATACGGTGCGGAATACGCGCGCCGCGTCGCTCGAACAAATCGTCGCCGAAACGCGCGCGCGTCTCGACCGCATGTTGGCGCACGGCACGACCACTGTCGAAGCGAAAACGGGTTACGGTCTCGACACCGCGACGGAATTGAAAATGCTGCAAGCGATTTACGAACTCGACGCGGCGCATCCGCTCGATTTGATTCCCACCTTTATCGGCGCGCACGCGATTCCCGAAGAATACAAAGGACGCGCGGACGAGTTTGTGGATGTGGTTGTGGAAGAAATGCTTCCCGCCATTCGGGATTCGAAATTCGAAATTCGAAATTTGTTTTGCGATGCCTTTTGCGACGACGGCGCGTTTGATTTGGCGCAGTCGCGTAGAATTTTGGAACGCGCGCGCGCATTGGGAATGCCGCTGAAAATTCACGCGGACGAATTTGCGAATCTCGGCGGCGCGGCGTTGGCGGCGGAATTGGGCGCGGTGAGCGCAGACCATTTGATGGTGACGCGGCGCGACGAAATGAAATTGATGGCGGACGCGAATGTGATTGCGGTGTTGCTGCCGGGGACGACGTTCGGTTTGGGGAAACACGATTTTGCGAACGGGCGCGCGTTCGTCGAGGAAAATGTTCCCGTCGCGTTGGGCAGCGATATGAATCCCGGCACAAGTTGGTGCGAATCCATGCCGATGGCGATGGCGATTGCGACGCGCTATGAAAAATTGACGACGGCGGAAGCGATTGTCGCCGCGACGTTGAATGCCGCGTACGCGTCGGGCGTGGGCGAACGCGTGGGTTCTTTGCAAACAGGGAAACTCGCGGATGTGTTGATTGCGGATGTGCCTGATTATCGCTATCTCGCGTATCGTTACGGCGCCAATCCGATTCGGATGGTGATTAAACGCGGGCGCGTGGTTTACGCGATATAAATTGCCGCGCAAAAAAAAAAGAAACCGCGCCGAACACGACGCGGTTTTTTTGATGCTGTATCTTGACTCTAAAGTTCAATCCCCGAATGCGGCGCTCTATCTCCGGTGGTATAAACTCCATACTTGATGCAAGCGACCCCAAAGAGAAACATGCCCGCCACGAGAATTGTCCAGACCAGCGCAACCGATAACAATGGATTCATAATCCTACTCCCTTCTACAACTCTATTATACGTTTTATGACGCAGCGCGTCAATTCCAAAATAGTCTAATTTTCGTTAGAAAAGGTTGCCCGCGCGCGACGCTTATGCATTTCCCGCTTCGGCGAGTTTTACTTCGACCACTTGCCGCGAACTGAATCCTTCTAACTGCAACGCCTCGCGCGCGATTTGCGCCAACGCTTCGAGTGGCACGAGTCCGACTAATTCACTCCCCAACACGCGCACGCCGCGTTTTTCCGCTTCGGCGCGCACGTGTTGAAACGCGGTCAACATCCCCGTCACGTTGAAATCGGTGAGATTCATCGAAACTTGAACGATGCCTTGATCTTCTAACGCAAAGCCCAATGCTTTTACCGAAGGCAGACCGCCGCCTTTTTCGCGCGTGATTTTCGCGATATCTTTGGCGATTTGAACATCGCGCGTATCCAAATTGACATTATAGGCAATCAAAAACGGACGCGCACCGACGGCGACCGCGCCCGCTTTGCCGACGCGGCGCGGACCAAAATCGGGTGCGCGTTCGGACTGCGTGGCGATTTCAGCGCGGATGGTCTCGTACTCGCCGCGCCGCACATACGCCAAATCGCGGCGTTCAGGACGCGTTGCCGCGCGTTCGTACAAATACACGGGAATTTCCAACTCGCGCCCGATGCGTTCGCCCACGCGCCGCGCGAGCGCAACACATTCGTCCATCGTCACATTGCGAATCGGAATGAATGGAATCACATCCGTCGCGCCCATGCGCGGATGTTCGCCGCGATGCGTTTCTAAATCAATCAACTGCGCGGCGCGTTGACAGCCGCGAAACGCGGCTTCCGCCACCGCGTCGGGTTCGCCCGCAATCGTCACCACCGCGCGGTTGTGGCTCGCGTCCATTTCGCGATCGAGCAGCATCACGCCCGTTGTCAACATCGCGTTGACGATTTCGTCCAACACGTCGGCGCGGCGACCTTCGGAAAAATTCGGAACACATTCGATAATTTGATTCATAGTGGATTATTTAACCCGCAATCTCGCGCAAAGCCGCAAGCAGCGCGTCAATTTCCTCATTCGTATTGTAATGCGCTAAACCGACGCGCACTGCGCCGCCCGTCGCTTCTAAATCCAAACGTTCCATCAGCGCCAGCGCGTAATAATTTCCATCCCAGACGTTGATATTTTGTTCGCCCAATTTCGCGGCGACATCGCGCGGATGTTGCCCATCGAAATTGAATGCCGCCGTCGGCGCGCGAGAATCAAAGCGCGCAAAGTCGGTGATGCCATAGATGCGAATGCCCGGCAATTCGCGCAAACCGTTCATCAAGCGGACGAAAAGATCTTTTTCGTACTGTTGAATCGCGCGCAGTCCTGTTTTCAAATGCGCGCGCCGGTCCGCGAACGCGCGATAGTCGTTTGCAAACGCCGCGCCGAATTTTTCGCCGACGGACGCGAGATAATTTACGGCGGCGGCGGCGGCGTGAATATTTTCGAACGTTGGCGTCCCGGTTTCAAATTTGTATGGCGGCGTATTTTCTGACGGACGCACTTTGTACGCCTGCAAGCGTTCAAGCTGTTCATACTTGCCGTACAAAATTCCCAAATGCGGACCGTAAAATTTGTACGCCGAACACGCGAGAAAATCTACGCCGAGCTCTTGTACGTCCAGCGGAAAGTGCGGCGCATACGCCACCGCGTCCGCGTACACGAACGCGCCTGCCATGTGCGCCAAATCTGCAATCGTGCGAACGGGATTGACGGAACCGACCGCGTTCGACGCCAGCCCGACGGCGACAATGCGCGTTTTATTCGACAACTGTTTTTCAAAATCGCTCATGTCGAGCGTGCAGTCGTCTATATGAATGTCCACGTGTTTGATGACGGCGCCGCGTTCTTCCAAGGCGACCCACGGCGCGATATTGGCATCATGGTCGAGGCGCGTGACGATGATTTCATCGCCCGCGCGCAACCAGCGTCCCAACGCGCGCGCAATCGAAAATGTGAGCGTCGTCATGTTCGGACCGAAAACGATTTCTTCGGGACGCGCGGCGTTGAGAAAATCGGCAAAGGCGTGACGCGCGCGTTGAATCATTTCGTCGTTGCGTTCGCTTGTCGGAAAGACGCCGCCGTGATTCGCGTTCGCGGTCAAAAAATATTCGGCGACGGCATCAATCACCGTTTGGGTGACTTGGGTGCCGCCGGGATTGTCGAGAAAGATGGTTTTAGAATTTTGAACAGAGGGAAAATGCGAACGCACCCATTTGGGTTCAAGGAACACACGCGACTCCTGAGAAATAAAAATCGGCGCGGTTTACGCGCGCCGTGACGCGCTTAAAGGACGCGCCGATAAATAATATGTCTTGAAAAATCGCGACGCGCGAATATCTCGGCGCGTTGCGTCGCCAAACGCGCGGTCTCAATTTGACGGCGCGTCGAGACGAAAGAACCAGGCATCCAACCCCGCCGGCAGCGCGCGCAATTCGACCTGAATGCTTTGCTCGCGTTGAATTAGGCCGAACGGCTGCGTCAAATCCAATTCGTCCACCGTAAAAGACGGGGTGAGGCGCAGCATGAGAATTTGACCGCTTGTGTTGATAAATTGCATATCTTGCACCGTGCGCCACGGTTGTTCGATTTCATCTTTGCGAATCGCGACGGCGGCTTCCACAATCGGCACGACGCGCCCATTATACCAATTCTCTTGATGATAATATTTGTAAAAGCGGCTGTGCGGCGCGGGCGCTTTGATGGGTTTGCCGCGTTCGTTGATAAAGGGCAAACCCGCGTCGTGCGCTGCCGTCGCAATCAAGGTCGAGACCATGCAAACGCCGCCCGCTTTGACGAGATTATTCCGCACATCCGGACCCAAATCGTAGGGAATATCTTTTTCCAACAAATTGGCTTGACGATTAAATGAAAAAATTTCGCCGGGATAAATCAGCTTGCCATTCAGTTGATTGATGGCGTGCAGCACATTATTGAGCGAACTATTTTTGGCTTCGTCGTTGGCATGCAAATAGATAATGCCGCCGCCGATAACTTTGCCGAGCGGCGCGGCAGAAGGAGCGGGCGCGATATTGGCGCACCAATGTCGCGCCATAGTTTTGACTTCGCTCGTCGGCGCTTCGGAGAAAATCGGCGCCAGCGCGCAAGTGTCCGCGCGCGCGACTGGCGCGGCAATTAACAATGGGAGCGACGCGAAAAACGCGAAAATAAGACGACGCAAAAAAACCTCCACGTTCCATATGCTGAGAATGAGATGATGATTATAGAGGATTCGGAAATTCTGACAAAACTCGACTGGGACGCCATTTGTCCTATAGCGCATGTCCTATGTTCGTTATCCTGCGGCGGCCGCGCGCCGTATGCTATAATTTGACTGGACGCGCTTGCCGTATTCTAAAAGACGACTGTTCGCGCTCGCGGTTCGCGGCGGATACAGGCGCAAGTTCGCGGATAAAAAATTTTTTACGGAGAATGACCAGATGCCCCAACGTTGGGAGGACCCCGCGGGCGGCGTTGCGGTTGAACAAGAAACGCGCGAAAAAATCGCCAAACCGCGCCTGTGGAAAATTCTTTTGCACAACGATAATTACACGACGATGGACTTTGTCGTGCTGGTGCTGGTCAGTGTCTTTCGCAAAAAAGAGACCGAAGCCATTCGCATCATGTTGGATGTGCATCGCAAAGGTATCGGCGTTGTTGGCGCATACACTTATGCGGTCGCCGAGACCAAAGTGGCGCGAGTGGCGGAAATGGCGCGGCAAGCGGAATTTCCATTGCTTTGCACGATGGAACCGGAATAGGATTTTTTCATGGCTCAATTTCAACAATCTTTGGAACAATCGCTGCACGACGCGTTTAATGAAGCGCGCAAACGGCGGCATGAATATATCACGCTCGAACACTTGTTGTATGCGCTGCTGCGTGAAGCGCGCGCGCGTCAAATTATCGCCGCGTGCGGCGGTAACCTTGATAAACTGGAACGCGAGTTGGACGCGTATTTGAAAAAAAATCTCCAGCCGTTATCGGGCCGCGACGCGGTGGAACCCGAAGCCGCTGTCGCGTTTGACCGCGTATTGAGCAACGCCGCGTGGCACGCGCAAAGCGCGGGGCAGCCCTATATCGAAAGCGGCGATTTGCTCGCGGCGTTGTTGGATGAACCGGAAGCGCAAGCGCGTTATTTATTGGAACAACAGGGGATTACGCGTTTGGATGTGCTGCGTTATATTTCACACAGCATCGCGCGCGACGCGCCGCGCGAAAATATTGGCGCGGGCGCGCAGGCGGACGATCAGGATGCGCCCGCGCGCGATCCGCTCGCCGCGTACGCGACGGAACTCGTCGCGCTTGCGGAAAAAGGCAAGATTGATCCACTCATCGGGCGCGACGCGGAACTCGAACGCACTGTGCAGGTGTTGAGCCGCCGCCTCAAAAATAATCCGCTCTATGTCGGCGACCCCGGCGTGGGCAAAACCGCGCTGGTGTACGGACTCGCGCTGCGGATTCACGAAAAACAAGTGCCTGACCTATTGCGCGACGCGCGCATTTATGCGTTGGACATGGGCGCTGTGTTGGCTGGCACAAAATTTCGCGGGCAGTTTGAAGAACGCGTCAAGGGCGTGTTGAAAGCGTTGGAAGCAAAACCAAATTCGATTTTGTTCATTGACGAAATTCATACGCTCGTCGGCGCGGGCGCGACCAGCGGCGGTTCGGTGGATGCCTCGTCTTTGTTAAAACCTGTTTTGGCGAACGGCGAACTGCGCTGCATTGGTTCGACGACGCACGAAGAATACAAAACGTTGGAACGCGACCGCGCGCTCGCGCGCCGCTTTCAAAAAATTGACGTGCTAGAACCGTCGGTGGACGAAACGATACAAATCCTCTCTGGTCTCAAAGCGCAGTTTGAAAAGCATCACGGCGTTACGTACGCCGATGCCGCGTTACGCGCCGCCGCCGAACTTGCCGCGAAACATATTCTCGAGCGCTTTTTGCCCGACAAGGCGATTGACGTGATTGACGAGGCGGGCGCGCGCGAACGTTTGCGTTTGGATGCTGACGCCGCGCATTTGGTTGACCGCAACGACATCGAGCGCGTGGTCGCGTTGATGGCAAAAATTCCGGCGGACAGCGTTTCGGGCGATGAACGCACGCGCTTGAAAAATTTGGATGACGCGCTGCGCGCGCAAATTTTCGGACAGGACAAGGCGATTGAAGCCATCGTCGCCGCGATCCGTTTGTCGCGCGCGGGTTTGCGCACGCCGAACAAGCCGATCGGCGCGTTTCTCTTTTTCGGCCCGACCGGCGTCGGCAAAACGGAATTGGCGCGCACGCTCGCGCACGCGTTGGGCGTGGATTTATTGCGCTATGACATGAGCGAGTATTCCGAACGACACACGGTTTCGCGGCTCATCGGCGCGCCGCCGGGATACGTCGGATTCGACCAAGGCGGTTTGCTCACGGACGCGGTGCGGCGCCAACCCTATTCGGTTGTGCTGCTCGACGAAATCGAAAAGGCGCATCCCGATTTGTTCAATATTCTCTTGCAGGTGATGGACCACGCGACGCTCACAGACAATACGGGGCGCAAAGCCGATTTTCGCAACGTCGTTTTGATTATGACGACGAACGCGGGCGCGCGCGAATTGACCGCGACGCCGATCGGTTTCAAAGGCGCGGAAGGCGGCGGCGATGCCGCCAAAAAGCCGATTGAAAATTTATTCAATCCCGAATTTCGCAATCGGCTCGACGCGGTGGTGCGTTTTGATACGCTCGCGCGCGCGACGATTTTAAAAATTGTGGACAAGCAGCTGAATGAATTGCGCGCGGCGCTGCAACCGAAAAACGTGACGCTGCAAGTGAGCGATGACGCGCGCGCCTGGCTGGCGGAACACGGTTACGACAAAAATTTCGGCGCGCGTCCGATGGGACGTTTGATTGACGACCAACTGCGGAAACCGTTGGCGGAGGCGATGTTGTTTGGGGAATTGGCGGAGGGGGGGGGGAACGCGGTCGCGGAAGCGCAGGAGGAAAAAATTGTTTTGCGATACGAAAAAAAATCCGTCACAGCGTGACGGATTTTTTTTCGTCCGAGCGCGCCCGCATTGCGATTGCGCGAATATGCTCCGGCGTTGTGCGGCAGCAGCCGCCGATGACGCGCGCGCCGAGATCGTACCATGCGCGCGCCTGCGGTCCAAAATCCGCGCACGCGATTGTCCCTTGCCAGCGGTTGGTTGCCGCATCAAACGTCTCGCCCGAATTGGGATAGACGACAATCGGTTTGTCGGTCACACGGCGCGCGACGTGAATCAACGCCGCGATAAAACGCGGCGCGGAACAATTAATGCCAATCGCCGCGACTTGCGGATGCGGCGCGATTTCGGCGACGCAATCCGCAAAGCGTTCGCCGCGCGAAATATGAATTTCATCGCGCGCGGTAAAACTGAACCACGCGGTCATCGTTGGAAATTCATTCAGCAAACGCGCGAGCGCGCGCGCCTCGACCAACGTCGGAATCGTTTCGCAGGCGAGCATGTCCGCGCCCGCGTCAATCAGCGCCGCCATGCGTTCGCGGTGAAAGTCCATTAGTTCGTTTTCGTTCAACGTATAGTCTCCGCGATATTCGGAACCGTCGTGCAAGAACGCGCCGTACGGTCCAATCGAAGCCGCGACAAACGGACGCGCGCGGTCTAGACGATTTGTTTCATCGCGCCAAAAATCATCACGCGCTTGTTTTGCGATGGCAACAGATTTTTGAAGCGCCGCGTGCGCCGCGTCATGTGTCAGCCCGCGTTTTTCAAAACCCGCGAACGTGGCTTGATAACTCGCGGTTGTGGCGCAATCCGCGCCCGCGCGAAAATAATCCAAGTGAATTTGATAAATCAGTTCGGGCTGCTCGAGCAAGATTTTCGCCGACCACAGCGGGTCGTTCAAATCCGCGCCGCGTCGTTCCAATTCCGTCGCCAGCGCGCCGTCGAGAATGACAAGGGGGTGCGCGGCGAGGATGGTAGAGAGGGGCTTGCTCATTCGTTCGTCAACGCTTGCAAAACATCTTGGACCGAAACATTGCGGCTTGATTCTTTTAACGGCGCGAGCCGCCGATAAATTTCCGCCGCGCCGAGATGAAACTCGCTTGGCATTTCAACGGACGCGAACGTTGCGGCGATTTCGCGCATCTCATCTTCAAAGCGCCACGCTTTTTTTGTAACCTCGCGCGCGCGCTGTTCCACTTGGCGCGTAAAATTTTCATCGTCGCGCGCCCATTGGCCATACAAATCTTCGCGCACGCCCAACTGCTCCGCCGCGCCGAGAATCGCGCACAATAACGCGGTCGTCCCTTTGGTGTATGCGGCATAACACATTTTCAACGCGGACGCCTTGCCAATTTCACTGCCGATGATCTGCGTTTCCAATGGACCGTTTGCAAAACAATTCGCAATCTCTGTCGCGCGTTCGCCCGATAGATAGAGCCACGTTTCGCCGCGCGCCCACGCGGGTCCGCCGATGATGCCGCCGTCCACCAAATCAATGCCTGCCGCGCCCAATATTTCGCCAATGCGTTTGGCGCGCTGCGGCGAAATCGCGTTCGCGTCGCAATACAAGCCGCGAAAATTATACGCAATGACTTGGCGCGCGATTTCTTCCGCCGCGCGCGGCGGACAAATGGAAAAAATCATGTCGCATTGCGCGCAGAGCTTGGCGAGTGTTTCGATGTCTTGGAGCTTGTGTTCGGCTGCGCGTTGGCGCGTGGCTTGACTGCGATCTGCGGATGCCCAATAAACGGTCTGTCCGCTATTGCGCGCGGCGGCGGCGACGGAAACGCCCATCGCGCCGGGGTGAAGAATTCCAATGTTCATAAATTAAATATGTTGCAACGTCGAAAAATTTGCGCGCGCTCCTCACGCGCGCGCATTTACATTCTCCGCGTCAAACGGACAATCAGGGATGACGCGCGCCTTGCGCAATTCGCCCAATAGTTCGACTTGGAGTTCCGCGCCGACCTGCGTGTGCGCGATGTCAAGATACGCGAGCGCGATGCTCGTCTTGAGCGTATGCCCGTAACCGCCCGATGTCGTAATTCCACACAAGCGCCCCGCGCGAAAAACCGGTTCGTTGCCGCGACAATCCACGTCTTGCGCGTCCACTTGCAAGGTGACGATGCGCTGTTGGATGCCTTTTGCTTTTTGTTTCAGCAGCGCGTCGCGTCCGCAAAAATCTTGTTTGTCGAACGCGACGAATCGGTCTAGCCCCGCTTCAAGCGGCGTAATTTCGCACACGAGTTCGCTGCCCCACGCGCGAAAACCTTTTTCCAAACGCATCGCGTCGAGCGCGCGGAATCCGTAATCGTCCGCGCCGAGGTCCGCGCCCGCGTTCAATAGTCGTTCGTACAAACCGACTTGTGCTTCCAGCGGATGAAATAATTCCCAGCCGAGTTCGCCCGCGTAACTCAAGCGCAATGCCAGCACGCGCGCCGCGCCGATTTCGAGCCACTGCGCGGTGCGCCAAGGGAACGCGGCGTTGGTCAAATCCGCGTGCGTGACGCGCGACAATAATGCGCGCGCGTTCGGTCCGGCGACAGAGAGCGCGCCCCACGCGGCCGTGATGTTTTCCACGCGCGCGTCTTGACCCGCTCGAACCGCGTGCGTCAAAATGTCCAAGTCGCGCAATTCCGCCGCCGCTGCTGCCGCGATGAAAAAGCAGTCGGCTGCCAAACGCGTAATCGTCCATTCCGCCAACACACCGCCGCGTTCGTTCAACGCGTGCGCCAAAATAATTCCGCCGTCGCGCTGGGGCAAACGATTCGCCACAAGATAATTCAGCAGCGCCGCCGCGTCGCGTCCCGAAACGAGATATTTACTGAAACTCGTCATGTCGAGAATGCCGACGGCGCCGCGAACGCGCGCCACTTCGCGGGCGACTGCCGCAAACGCGTTGCTGCGGCGAAAACTGTAATGTTCCACCGGACGCTCGCCGGGTTCGCCAAACCAACCCGCGCGTTCCCAGCCGTTGCGCGTGTTGAAAAACGCGCCGCGTTCGCGCAAGCGATGATACAGCGCGGATGTGCGCGCGGGGCGTCCGGCGTCGCGTTCCTCGTACGGATAGCCAATGACGTATTCGTGCTCGTAATTGTCTATGCCGCGCGCAATCGCGTACGGTAACGTGGCATAGCTGCTAAAGCGGCGCGGATCGGTTTCCAGTGTATCGAATTCGGGGCTGGCTTGCGTAATCCATTCGGCGAGAATTTTTCCGCTGCCGCCCGCTTGCGTGATGCCAAAACTGAAACCGCAGGCGAGCCAAAAATTTTTCAAGCCCGGCGCGGGTCCGAGCAGCGGATTTTCGTCGGGCGTGTACGTGATGGGCCCGTTGACGACGCGTTTGATCCCGGTGTGCGCGAGGACGGGAATGCGAAACATCGCGCCTTGCAGGATGGGCTGCAAACGCTCCATGTCGGGAGCCAGCGGCTCGGCGCCAAAATCTTTTGGAATGCCGTACGCGCCGAACGGACGCGCGTTTTTTTCGTACGGCCCGACGAGCAAGCCGTCCACTTCTTGGCGACAGTAATAGGAAACATCCACTTCGCGCACAATCGGCACGCGGCGCCCGAGCGCGGCGAGTTCGGGCACGCGGTCGAAAACGACGTACTGGTGCTGCATCGCAACGATGGGCAAAGCGAGTCCCGCGAGCAAGCCGACCTCGCGCGTCCACACGCCCGCCGCATTGACGACATGCTCCGCGACAATCGAACCTTGCGCGGTGTCCACTTGCCATTCGCCGGACGCGCGTTGCTGAATGGCGGTAACGGGCGTGTGACGCAAGATTTGCGCGCCGCCGTTGCGCGCGCCTTGCGCGAGCGCGTTGGTCAGCATCGAAGGGTCAATATAGCCATCGTCGGGATTCCACACTGCGCCGAGAATCCCATCTGTGTTCACGAGCGGATTCAGTTTTGTGATTTCCTCCGCGCCGATGATTTCAAAGGGCAAATTGAGATAGCGCGCTTTGGCGGCATGATACCGATACTCGTCCATGCGGTCTGGCACGCTCGCCAGACGCAAGCTGCCCGTTTTATGGAATCCAACGGGCTGCCCGGTTTCCTGTTCGAGAGTTTGGTAAAGCGCGACACTGTATTGATGCACGCGGCTCATGACCATGCTGCCGCTATAGTGGGGCGTGTTGCCCGCGGCGCGCCACGTAGAGCCGGAGGTGAGTTCCGCGCGTTCCAATAAAACCGCGTCGCGCCAACCGTATTTGACGAGATGATACAAAACGGAACAGCCGATGGCGCCGCCGCCAATGACGACGACGCGCGCGTGGGAGGGAAGGTTCATATTGTGTTTTGGCTAGCTGTCCGATGCGTGTGCGGCGGTGAGTTGTTTCAAAACGCGCGCGGCGTGTTCGCGGACACCAGAGTGGCGATCTTTCAAGAGCTTGCGAATCGGTTCGAGGACGTTTGTGGCGTTCAGCTTGCCCAGCGCATCGGTTGCCCACCAGCGCACGGCGGGTTCGGGGTCGGACAATGCTTTGACCAGTTCGGGGATCGCGCGCGTATCGCCGATGAGTCCGAGCGTGTGCGCGGCGCCAAAGCGCGCGTCAGGGTCATCATCGCGCAAGAGTTTTATCAATGGTTCTACCGCGTCGCTGCCATATTCGCGCAGACAATAAATCGCGAATGTGTGCTGCGATGGTTCATCGAGTTGTTCGAGCAAACGCTCCAAATCCGCGCGCCGTTCTTGCGCGAGCGCTTGCTGCCAAGCCGCGCGGCGTTCGACATCGTTTTGTTTTTTCTCCGCCAGCCAAGCGTTTTTGCGCTGTAACGCTTTTTGAATGTGCGCGCCGCAGCGAATGCAGTACACGGCATTCGTTTCATTGGGCGTGTAGCAAAAGGGACAGTTGACTTGAAGCGCGCTACCGCAGCTGACGCAAAAACGATTCGCCGCGTCATTAATCGTTTGACAGCGCGCGCACAAGAGCTGGTCAACTGATTGTGTATCGGTCAAGACCAGGACAGAGCCGCACGCGGGACAGCGAAATTGCGCGTTCGGTTGAATGTCGGCGGGCGCAGTCGCGCCGCACGCGGGACAACGGAGCAAATTCATTTTCATGTTCATCTTGGGGAGGCGTCAAAACGCGATTGGTCTTGCGAAATGATCGGGTTGTTTGCGCGTTGGTCATTATTTTACACCAAAACAATCAGATTGTTTCTGGTGATTACCCACATCTCGAAAACGCGGCGGATTTTCAGACCCCAAGGGTTTTCGAAAACCCTTGGGGTCTGGAAATTCAGGTAATCACCACGCGTATGGCAAATTTCAAATTTGCCATACAACGGCCCAAGGTCAGCCATATAACTTTTTGGCGCGCGGTCGTTGAAAAGCGGCGCGCTGACGCGTGACGCGTATTATATAATACGGAATCTAATGTTCAACTTGCGCGAACAGTTGAGCGAGTAATAGTTCGCGTTGCGCCCAAAAATGAATTGCGCCCGCGCCCAGAATAGTTTTTGCGCCAAAGCGCTTTCAAGCGCATCGAGATTGCGCGTTGGATAATGCGGATTAATTTATGAACGAAAGCGAGGCGTGTATGCAAATAAATCGAGCGCGCTGGCGCGATTTTTTCGCGATGAACGCGTGGTTTTTGGGTTTGGGATTCATGTGGAATTCGCTGCACCGTTTTATTTTACCCGCGACCTTGCCGCTGTTTGTTGGCATCAGTTTGCAGGCGACGGCATTGAGCGCGTTGACGACAGTGGGTTTGATTATCGCGATTATTGTTCAACCGATTGCGGGCGCGCTCAGCGACCGTTCTTTGTCGCGCTTTGGGCGGCGGCGCCCGATGATGACGCAGTGGACATTGGTCAGCGCCGCGTTGTTGGGCGCGCTCGCGTTCGCGCCGAATTATGCCATATTGTTTGCGCTATATGCTTTGCTCCAAGTCGCGTCGAATATGGCGCACGGACCCGCGCAGGGTTTGATTCCCGATCTTGTGCCGCAGGCGCGGCGTGGCGCGGCGGGCGGCGTCAAAAGTTTGCTCGATAATTTTTCGTTGGTCCTGGCGGGTTTGGTCACGGGCAATTTTTTGCTGCAGCTTTCGCCTGATTTGTTAATCGCCGCGCGCGGCGCGTTATTGACGCTGGTGGCGGCGCTCGTCTTGTTTTTGTGCGTCACGATTATTACCACGCGCGAAACGCCGCTGTCGCGCGCCGCGCTGCCGCAGGAATCGCTGCGCGCGTCCGTGTTGAGTTCGCTCTCGATTGTGGGTAATGTGCGCCAAGTGTGGCGCGACAATCGTCCGTTCGCGTGGTTGTTGGGCGTGCGCCTGTTATTTTTGGCGGGCGTGCAAATCGTCGCGAATTACGCGCAATTTTATTTCAAGGATATTATTTTGGCGGGCGAAGCGAACGCGGCGCAGCGCGCGCCGCAGTTGACGGGACAGCTCTTGGTTGTTGTCGCGATGATGTTGGTGGTGGTCTCGCTGCCGGCAGGTTTGTTGTCGGACCGTTTCGGCCGCCGCGCCGTATCGGCGGTAGGCAGCGTGCTGGCGATGAGCGGCGCGGCGGCGCTGCTGTTGATACGCAATGCGCCGCTCGTTCAGTTCGGCAATTTGGTCGTTTCGGATTTGATGGCAGCGGGAACGCTCTTGGGAATGGGCGCGGGGATTTTTTATGCGGTGAATTGGGCGTGGGCGACGGATTTGGTGTCATCCGACCAAGCGGCGCGCTATCTCGGCATTTCCAATTTGGCGACGGCGGGCGCGGGCATTCTGGCGGCGTTGGGCGGACCGCTCATTGATTGGGGCAACGCGCAGACTATGGGGTTTGGTTATACGCTCGTTTTTATGACGAGCGCGGTGTGGTTACTTGTCACCTTGGCGCTGTTGCCGCGTGTGCCCGAGACGCGGCGCCAGCGCGTATAAAGGAATTGGAATTTGTCGCGTCTGCGCGTCGGTTACGCGGCGCAGAGTTCCTTTGCGAATTTTAAATTTCAAGCGCGTCCGCCACCCAACCGATGCCTAATTCTTCCAATTTCGCGCGCGTTGGGTTGCCGGTCTCGACATTCCAACCGCTCATTGCATAATACAAATCTTTGGCGCGTTCGATTTCGGCTTCGTCCAGTTTCACGCCGTCGGTCGCGCCGCCGCGCAGCGCTTTGTACAATTTTTTGGGCAGCGCGTCCGCGTCGCGCGTCATGCCTTCGCGCGCGTTGAACGCGCGCAACATGTTCAAACGGCGTTCGCCCGCTTTCATGTATTCGTACAAGGAATAGTTCCAGCCCGTCGTCGCGCGAATCAAATCCACCGCGTGACTGGGGCCATACAACGTCCACGCGGGGCCAAAAACAAATTGGCACAGACCGAACGTGTCCAACCCCGAATAAAAATATTGAGTCACGAGCGCAAAGCGCACTTTTTCGTTTGTGAGCGAACGCTGCGGCTGCGGTTCGTACAAGCCGAGTTGATTCAACCGTTCCATGTACAAATCGCTCGTGTTGCCTTCTTCGTACATTGGATCATGTTCGGACGATTGATGATCGGCGCCGAATGGATTGACCGCGTAAATCAAACCGAGCGAACGTTTCGCTTGCGGCATGTGCGCGGGCAATTCTTGTTTCTTGGTCGCCACGACCAAATCTGCCGCGCCGTCGCCGATTTTTTGCGCGGCGCGCGCTGAACCTTCCGCGAGCAGTTCGCCCAAGGGCGTCGCGCGCGTGAGCATATCTTTTAAAACTTGAATCATCGCGTCGGCGTTGCCAAAGCGCAATTCAATGCCGTTTGTATCTTGATAGGACAAAATCTCATGTTCATAACAATCCATCGCGAACGCGAGCGTCGCGCCTGCGCTGATGGTATCCACGCCGTACTCGTTGCACATTTGCGACGCGAGCGAGACCGCTTGCAAATCGTCTACGCCGCAGTACGAACCAAAGGTCGAAAGCGTTTCGTATTCCGCGCCGCCATAATGCGGTTCGATTTTGCGCCCTTTCCATTCCGATTCAACGACGCGTTTGCAGCGCACCGAACACGCGTAACACGAATCGCGGCCGGCGGTATTTTGGCGCCCTTCCGCCGCGCCCTTTAACAGGGTGTCGTACAACGTCTCGCCCGAAATTTTTTCCCAGCCGCGAAAATCGCCGCTGTCGTAATTGTAGGTTGGCAGCGAACCGATGGTGTTTTGGTACGCGATTACGCCCGCGGTGCCGTATTTCGCGAGCGACGCCATGTCGGCATTGTCGGGCATAATTTTCGGTCCCATTTTCGCCAGTTCGATGATGGCTTTGGGGTCCGCCCATTGAATCGCTTTGGCGCCTTTTGTTCCGCGCACGACCACCGCTTTTAAATTTTTCGAGCCCATCACCGCGCCGAGACCGGTGCGGCCGTTGGCGCGCGTCGCCATGTTGATAATCGCGGCAAAGCGCACCAACTTTTCGCCCGCGATACCGCATTGCGCGATTTCAATATTCGCGTCATCCAATTCGTGTTTCAACAGTTCTTCGACGTGATGCGTGGTCTTGCCCCACAAATGCGACGCGTCGCGCAATTCCACTTCGCCGTCGCGAATATACAAATACATCGGATGCGGCGCGCGTCCGCGAAAAATAATCGCGTCATAGCCCGCGAATTTCATTTCGGCGGGAAAATAACCGCCGCACTGCGAATCGCCAATCGCGTCGGTTAGCGGCGATTTCGCGTTTGCCATCATACGCGATTGTCCCGAAACGGGCGCGCCCGTCAGCGGGCTCAACGCAAACGTCAAAATATTTTCGGGACTGAATGCATCCACCTGCGCGGGCATGTCGCGCAAAATATAGTACAGGCCGAACGCGCTGCCGCCGCCGTACAAGCGATAGAACGTCGCGTTCGGCTCTTCTACTTCCCAAACGCGCTTGGAAAGATTGACGTGTAAAATTTTTCCATTGTAACCGTAAACCATGAGCCATCCCGAAAAACAGTAAAATAAATTTCAAATTTGTTTTACTGTTTGAACATCACATGTTTAGTGATTTGATAATCGCCCAGCGCTTCCGCCGACAGGTCTTTGCCGAAACCCGATTGTTTGAAACCGCCGTGCGGCGTCTCGGAGGTCAAGGGCAAATGGTCGTTAATCCACACGGTGCCGAATTCCAAGTCGCGCGAGACGCGCAGCGCGCGCCCGACATCATTTGTCCACACTGACGCGGCGAGGCCGTACACCACATCGTTCGCCAAACGAATCGCCGCGGCTTCGTCTTGGAACGCGCTGACCGTAATGACCGGACCAAAAACTTCGTTCTGAATAATTTCAGAAGTTTGGTCGGCTTGCGCGATTACGGTCGGTTCGAAATAATATCCTTGCTGCCAGTGCGCGGGAATGTTGCCGCCGGTCAAAATTTTCGCGCCGTCGTTTTTCGCGCGCTCGACGAAACCCATCACGCGTTCGCGCTGCGCGCGCGAAATCAGCGGACCCATCTTTACCGCGTCATCATACGGCGCGCCGACGGGCGTTGCGCGCATCGCTGCGACCAGCGCGTCTTGAACGCGTGTTAGCTTGTCTTGCGAAACGTACACGCGCGTCGCGGCGGTGCAATCTTGGCCCGTGTTCACGGTCGCGGCGAACGCGGCGATATCCGCGACCGCTGCGGGGTCCGCGTCGTCGAAAACGATGAACGGCGCTTTGCCGCCGAGTTCGAGATGCACGCGTTTCAGGGTGTCTGCCGCCGTGCGCATAATTTTCTTGCCGGTGTTGGCAGAACCGGTGAGCGAGACCATTCGCACGAGCGGATGTTCGACGATGGCTTGCCCGACATCGTTGCCGCCGGTGACGATATTCAAAACGCCCGGCGGAATCCCCGCTTCGGCGGACAATTCCGCGAGCATCAACGTTGTGAGCGGCGTCGTGGGCGCGGGTTTTAAAATGACCGTGCAGCCCGCCGCGAGCGCGGGCCCGATTTTCCAGATCGCCATCAGCAGCGGATAATTCCACGGCGCGATTTGTCCGACGACGCCGACGGGTTCGCGGCGATACATTGACGTATAACCGCTCAAAAATTCGCCCGCGTGACTGCCGTGCGTGTCGCGCGCCGCCGCCGCGAAAAAGCGCAAATTGTCTACCGCAAAGGGCAAGTCGCCGCCGAGCGATAAAAATTTGTACGGCTTGCCGGTGTTGTCCGTTTCCGCGCGTGAAAATTCTTCAATGCGCGCATTGATCAAGTCCGCGAGTCGCCACAACGCTTGACTGCGATCGCCCGGCGTGAGCCGCGACCAGCGGCCATCATAAAACGCGGCATGCGCGGCTTGCGCGGCGCGGTCAACATCCGAGCGCGTCGCTTCGGTCACTTGCGCGATGATTTCACCGGTCGCGGGATTTTCAATGTCCATCAGCGCGCCGCCATCGCTGTCTTGCCATTCGCCATTGAGCCAAAGTTTGTACGCCATTGTCACTCCATTGAAAGGTTCGGACTAGTTCCTATTTGGTTCGAGCTAAAAAAACCTTTCGGGTTTTTGAAAATCCGAAAGGTCTGTCCCTTTAAGCGAATCGGAATTTGCTCTAGGGCAGCCAACTGTGAAAAAACGATGCGCGGGTCGAGGTCTTCGAAAATATGCCGGGCGTCTGGCGCGTCCGCGCCGCCATTTCGTTCAAACCGACGGCGGACGCGAAAATTAAAAAGCCGTTGAATATGGCGACGAGCCATTTCAAATTGTTCGCGTCGGTGGCGAGGAACGCGGTCACGAGCGCCAAGAGCAGCGCAATCGCGAACGCGGTCCATTTTTCATACGGTTTGAATTGGAGACCGATGAGATAGGTGAGAACATTCGGTATGAGCAGCGAAGCCGCTGTGGCGCCTTGCAGCGACAAGAGACTTGAAAGCGTGAAAAGCGCGTTGAGATTGGAAGGCGTATCGGGCATGGGATGACCCTCAAGCTATGACGGATTCCGATTTGATCAAGACGCTAGACCCGAAGGGTTTTCTGCGATAGAGTTCATCGCCAAACCCTTCGAATCTTTAAAGCGCGGTTAGCGGCGATTGCCGAATAATCGAAGCAGAAACAGAAATAGGTTGATGAAATCGAGATAGAGCATCAACGCGCCCATGATGGACGCGCGGCTGCCTTGTTCGGAATTGACATCCACTTGCGTTGCCATGCGTTTCAATTTTTGGGTGTCGCGCGCAATCAAGACGACGAATACCAACACGCCGACGATAGAAATAATCCAATCGAGCGCCGCGCTGCGTAAAAAGAAATTGATGAGCGAGGCGACGATGATGCCGATGAGCGCCATAAATGCGATGTTGCCGACTTTGGTCAAATCCATGCCGGTGGTGAAACCGATGATGCTCATGATGCCAAACATGCCCGCGGTCGCGACAAAGGTGGCGGCGATAGAGGTGCCGGTATAGACGAGAAAGATGCTCGAGAACACGACGCCCGTGAGCGCGGCGTAACCGAAAAAGAGGAGCATCGCCACCGGCGGCGAAAGTTTATTGATTGCGGCAGAGAGCGCAATGACGAGACCAATTTGCGCGATGAATAGACCAAAGACGACCCAGCCATTGCTAAAGAGCAGTTGTTGAATGGCTGCGCTGCCCGCGACGTTCCACGCCACGACGGCGGTGACGAGTAACGCCGTAACCATCCACAGATAGACGCGCGGCAAAAAACCTTTGATGGCTTGTTCTTGCTGCGCGAGCGATAACGGTTGATTCATTTTTGTCCTCCTGAGATGAGTGAAATTTTTCGCTTTGTTTTTTTTGACGCGCGTTCGATTGGACGCGTTTAAATTCCGACCGCCGCCAATTCATCCAGCACGACGCGAATCGCGGCGGAGAGGCGCGGGTGATCTACATCCAAGTCCACGAGCGCCAAATTCAGTCGTTCGCCCAGCGATTGATAATCTTCCGAATGGTCGGCGGGGGGGTGTTCCACCAACGGTTGAATTTGCGTTTTCAAATCATTGATGACGGGCTGCGATTTATCCGTCGCTTCCGCCTGATTCAGCTCGTGATTGAGATTGTCGAGACTCTGATTCAGATTGGGCGTTGTCATAGCTTATTTTTCTCGCCGCGCAAATTGCTTTGCGTGTCGAGAAATTTATCCGACCAATTCTTCTAGTTGATTAACGTATTCTGCCAAAACTTGGAACGCGGTGTCCACCGGTTCGGGCTGTGACATATCCACGCCTGCGCCGCGCAAAGCGTCTAACGGATATTTGCTACTGCCCGCGCGTAAAAAGCCGAGATAATCCTCCACCGCGTGCGGCGCGCCGTTTAGAATGCGCTGCGAGAGCGCGTTCGCCGCGGAAATGCCGGTGGCGTATTGGAATACGTAATAGTCCACATACAAATGTCCGAACGTCGCCCACGTCACCCCGTCACGGGCGCGGTCAATTTGCAAATCGTCGCCATATCCTTCGGCAAACAAATCGGCGCACAATTCATTTAGCGTGTCGGCGGTCAACGCTTCGCCGCGTTCGACGCGTTCGTGCGCGATTAATTCCAAGCGCGCTAGCGTGGGCATGATGAAAAAATAACGATGATAATTTTGCAGCGCTTCTTCCAAGAGATTGAGGCGGAACGCGCGGTCGGTGATTTCGCGCAGCATGTGCGCGCGCACTAACGCTTGATGGAAATTCGACGCGACTTCGGCGGCGAACATGCCATAATTCGAATACATCATCGGCTGATTTTGCCACGTCAAATACGAGTGCATCGAATGTCCGAGTTCGTGCGCCAGCGTCGAAAGCGCGCCGATATTGTCATCGTAACTCATCACGATAAAGGGGTGGGTGCCGGGCGCGCCGGACGAGAACGCGCCTTCGCGTTTGCCTTGATTTGGCATTACATCCACCCAGCGCTCTTGCAAACAGGCGCGGCGCACCACGTCCACATAATCCTTGCCCATTGGCTCGAGGCCCGCGCAAATCCAATCCACTGCCTCTTGATACGGAATCGCGCGCGACTGGGACGACAAGGGCGTCCAAATGTCGTACGTGTGGAGCGAGGCGACGCCCAACGCTTTTTTACGCAAGCGCCAGTAACGCTGCCAGGTTGGCAGATTCTTTTTGAACGCGGCGATGAGATTGTGAAAAATGCGCGGCGGAAGATTTTGTTCGTCGAGCGCCATTGTGAGCGTATTTTCAAAGCGGCGCGCGCGCATCGTAAAAACATTTTGTTTAATCGAAGTCTCGAGCTGCGCGGCGAGCGTATTTTTGAAACGCAGATATTCGTCGCGATAATTTTCCCACGCGGTTTGACGCGTCGCGCGGTCAGGCGAATCCATTAATGTATAAATTGTGCCTTGCGAAACTTGGCGCGGTGTTCCATCTGACGCGGTGGCAGGTTGAAAACGCATATCCGCGCTGGTTAACATGCCATAGCTCTGTCCCGCGCCTGTAAAGGGATCGGCGAGCAAACCGAGCAGCTGTTCCACTTCGGCGGAACGGATATGTTTTTGTTTGCGAAATAGATTGTCAATATATTGGCGCGCGCCCGCGAGGCGCGGTTCTTGCTCAAGCCAAGTTGCGAGCGTGGCTTGGCCGATGGCGAGAATTTCCGGTTCGAGAAAAGCGAATGCCGCGCCGATTTGACCCATCAAGCTGTTGGCTTGGCCGTTCAGCGCCGCCGCGTTTTGGTCGAGCGTGTCCACCGAGTGTTGCATGCCTGCATAGACAATCGCAATCCACGCGCGTTTTTGCAGCGCTTGCGCCACGTCTAGCGCGTCGGCGAGCGTTGACGCGTTTTCATGCAAGCGTCCGCGATAAACATCCAGTTGATCCAAGTCCGCGCGGAGGGCTTGATATTCAACTTGCCAGGCGGCTTGGTCGGGAAAAACGCTCGTGTCGTTCCATTTATATTTGTCCGCGATTTCAGAACGCGCGGGAAGCGTTATAAGGGTTGACAATCGAATCGCTCCTGTATCTGGCGCGAACTATAGACATCCAAGAACGTCTATAAATCCTTTACCCGGAACCCGAATCCATTGTTCGTATTTGCATATCGGGTTCAATCGAAATAATCCATTCGCACGCGGCGGCAGCTTCGATCGCGCTGCCGGTGGCGGAACAAGCAAAGCCGCGAATCAACCAGAGGCGTCGCGTTACCGTCAAACCGTTGGCTTCCAACTGCGTTTGACGCGCGTCCAAATCGCCCTCCACCCGGACGATGACGGGGAACAAGGCATCGGGTTGGGTGCGCGCCGCTTGTCGCAGCGCCGCGTCAATCTGCGACATTGCATCATTATCTTAGCATAAACGTTGACGCTTATCAAAGCGCGTTGCGCTACGCGCGTCTCTTTTGTTTTTATATCGCTTGTGCTATTATCGTTTTGCCCCGCGCGCGCGGCGCGCCATTGAATTGAATTCACTGTCAGCGCAAGACGTGATGAAAACAATGGGCTTGCGTATCCACGCCAATCCAATTACTCGCAAAATAGAAATAGGAGCGATGATGCTGCCAAATACTGTCGAACATCTCTCGCCCGTCTGGGCGCGTTATTCCAACATTCTCGTTGACCATGCCGAGGGCGCGTACATTTACGCCGATGACGGCGCGCGCTATCTCGATTTCACCTGCGGCATCGGCGTCACGAATACCGGACACTGCCATCCTCAAGTCGTCGCCGCCGCGCAAGCGCAGGTTGGCAAATTGATTCACGGGCAAGCGAACATCGTCTATCACAAACCGATGCTCGAACTTGTGGAGCAATTACTCACTGTCGTCCCCGTAGCGCTCGACACATTTTTCTTTTCCAATTCCGGCGCAGAGGCGATTGAAGCGAGCGTCAAACTTGCGCGCGCCGCGACGGGCCGCCCAAACATAATTTCATTCGTCGGCAGTTTTCACGGGCGCACCAACGCGACGATGGCGCTTACCTCGTCCAAAGCCGCATATCGTTCGCGCTACGCGCCGCTCGCATCGGGCATTCATATCGCTCCTTATCCTTACGCTTATCGAATGGGAATGTCTCCCGAACAAGCCGCGCAATTTTGTTTGAATGAGTTGGAATACATGTTTGAGACGCAAACGTCGCCCGATCAAGTCGCGGGCATTTTGATTGAACCGGTGATGGGCGAAGGCGGCTATCTCGTCCCGCCCGATGGATTTTTGCAAGGATTACGCGCGCTGGCAGACAAGCACGGCATCCTATTGATTGCCGACGAAGTGCAAAGCGGTTTCGGACGCACGGGCAAATGGTTCGGACATCAACATTGGGACGTGACGCCCGATATTATGGTGATGGCAAAAGGTCTCGCATCCGGATTTCCACTTTCGGGAATTGCCGCGCGCAAAGACATCATGGCGAAATGGCCCCCCGGTTCGCACGGCGGCACCTATGGCGGCAATGCGGTCGCGTGCGCGGCGGGCGCGGCGACGATTCGCGCGATGAAAGACGAAGCGATGATAGAGAACGCGGCGCAAATGAGACCCGTGCTGCTCGGCGGACTAAAAGATATTCAAGAGGAATTTCCAATCATCGGCGATGTGCGCGGGCTCGGCTTGATGGCGGCAACAGAATTTACGCATCCGTCGGGCGATTGGCATGAGTCGAAAAAAATCGCGAACGCGGTGCGGCAAAAATGTATGGACGACGGCAATTTGATGCTGCTCACGTGCGGACCGTACGACAATGTGATTCGTTGGATTCCGCCGTTGATTGTGAATGAGGCGCAAATCGGCGACGCGTTGGGGGTGTTTCGAAACGCGGTCAAGCAAGCAGGAGGTTAAAGATGGCAACCGCAGAACTCAAAACCAAAAAAACTGACGCGAGCGTCACAAAATTTCTCGACGGCATTGCAGACGAGAAAAAACGCGCCGATGCGTACACGCTTTTGGAGATGATAAAAAAAGTGACCAAGCTGGAGCCGAAGCTCTGGGGCGGCACAATCGTCGGTTTCGGAGATTATCACTACATCTCTGAACGCACCGGGCGCGAAGGCGATTGGTTCATCACGGGCTTTTCGCCGCGCAAAGCAAATCTCACGGTGTACGGAATGAGCGGTGGTTGGGAAAAATATCCTGAAATCAAGAGTTTGGGCAAATACACGCTCGGTGTCGGCTGTTTGTATATCAAGAAGCTGGATGATGTAGATTTGCCCACGCTCCGCAAAATGATCGCGCAATCTGTAAAGGAAACAAAAAAACAAGCCGCGGTGAACGCGAAAAAAACAAAACCCAAAAAAGCATGACGAAAAAGGGGCGCGCACAAATGGCGGCAAACAAAACTAAACCGACGGGCGCAAGTGTGACACAATTCCTCGACAGGGTCGCGGATGAAAAAAAACGCGCGGATGCGTACGAGATTCTCGACATGATGCAAAAGGCGACGAAAGCGGAACCCAAAATGTGGGGCGGCAACATGGTCGGCTTTGTTGATTTTCATTATGTGTATGCGAGCGGACGTGAGGGGGATTCCGCGCTCATCGGTTTTTCCCCGCGCAAACAGAATCTTACGCTCTATGCGTGGGGCGGCTGGGAACAAGATTCTGAATTGCTTCAATCCTTGGGCAAGCACTCGCTCGGAAAGGTATGCTTGTACATCAAGCGCCTCGACGATGTGGACAAGCGCACGTTGAAAAAGTTGATCGCGAATGCGACCCAGCGCGCAAAGAAAATCGCAGCGCTGGACGTCCAGAAAGCGCATTAGAAAAAATAGTCAATGAGCCAAAAAACCTCGACTACCATTCCGTGTTTGCCGTGCGAATCGCTGGATGCAACAGTTGATTTTTGGCAAGCGATGGGATTTCGCGTGACGTACAAGCAACAATCTCCGAATCCCTACGCGGCAGCCCATTTTGGCGATTTTGATATTCACTTTTTCGGTCTCAAGCAACTCTCACCGCACGACAATTTCAGCACCTGCCTCGTGATTGTTACGGAAGTGGAACAACTTCACCAGAAATTTACAGAACGATTGCGCACCCATTTGGGTCGAGTGCCGGGGCAGGGCTTTCCGCGTATCTCTCGCATGAGACCCGGGCAAACGCGTTTCACGTTGACCGATGTCGCGGGAAATTCCGTCATCTTTATCAAGCGCGGGGCGGAAGACGAACAAGCCGCAGAGGAATACAAAAAAGCGGGACTCTCATCCATCCAACGCGCAGTTGCTGTTGCCACGCGTTTGCGCGATTTCAAAAACGATGATGCCGCCGCCGCGCGTGCGCTCGACAATGCGTTGGCGCGCGAAAAAGATACTACATCAGCGGACTATGCGCGTGCGCTCGCCGCGCGCATTGATTTAGCCGTTGCGTCGGACGATACCCCGCGCGCCAATCAACTCTATGCACAATTTCAAACGATGCGTTTGACGAAAACACAACGGTGTAACTTGCATCGTGAATTTCCTTTGCTTGATACACTCAACTAAGAGCGGATTCGGTTTGAACGGAGCATGAACATGGCAGACCAAAAACAAGCAAAGAACGAATTTGATTTTGTGCCGGGCGCGCCTGCGCGCCGCGCGCTCACCCACGCGGGGTACACGCGTCTCAAGCAACTCACGAAAATTACGGAAGCCGATTTGTCGAATTTACACGGCATGGGACCAAAAGCGTTGGCCACAATAAAAGCAGAAATGAAGGCGCGGGGCTTAAAGTTCAAGCCATCTGAAAAACGCAAATAGCGCATCACAAATTTTTGAAATGTAAAGATTTCATGTGGTCGACATCCAATACAAAATATTTTGGATGTGAACATTGATTGGTTTGAAAAACCGAACGCCAATCTGAAACAAGCAGTTATTCAAGAGATGGGACGCGTTGCCATATTCTTGGAATGTGCGGGCGTGACCATCAAACATTTAGGAGACGAATATGCAAGTCGTGCGTTGGGTCGTATGCGTTAGCGCACTCATCGCGTTAATGCTTATGTCCACACTTTCCATTTCTGCCGCGCCCACGCGCGATAACATTGCCGATTTAGATGCGTTCATTGAAAAAGCGCTAAAAGAGTACCAAGTGCCAGGCGCCGCCATCGCGGTTGTGCAGGATGGCAAAGTCGTTTTGGCAAAAGGATATGGCGTCCGCGACATCAACAAACCTGACAAGGTGGACGAGAACACGATTTTTCAACTTGCGTCGGTGACCAAAACCTTGACGAGCGCGGCGGCGTCAACGGTGGTGGACGCGGGCAAACTCGACTTGGACACGCCGATTTTCAATTATCTGCCCGAATTCGTCGGCTATGACCCGTACATGACGCGTTGGCTCACCACGCGCGATTTGTTGGCGATGCGAACGGGCTGGCAAGAATTCAGCGGCGATGAGATTGACAATTTCGGTTATGACCGCGCGGAAATTTTGCGCCGCTTGCGCTATTTCAAACCGCGTTACAGTTTGCGCGAGGTGGCGCAATATTCCAACATGGGCTTTTTCACCGCGGGCGAGGTCGCCGCGCGCGCGGCGGGCATGTCGTGGAATGATTTGGTGGCAAAGAATTTGTTCGCGCCGTTGGACATGACGCGTTCGGGCACAGTGGTCAAAGGTTTGAACGACCCGAATATGTTTGCGCCGCACGCGTTCGTGGACGGAAAAATTAAAGTGGTCGCGCCGAGCGTTCTCGACACCACCGGCGCGGCGAGCTCGGGCACGTCCACCGCTGCGGACATGTCGAAATTTATGCTGATGCTTTTGAACAAAGGAACGTACAACGGCGCGCCCGTTTTGAAACCCGAGAGCGTCGCGGAAATGTTCAAACGCAGCATGGTCGCCGAACTCTCTTTCAGTGAAACGCCGCCGATTAGCGAGGCGACGGGTTTTTATTACGGGCTTGGCGTCGGCAGTTACGATTTCGCGGGGCATCAGGTGATTGAAAAAGGCGGCGCGCTCGCGGGCGTTCGCACCGTGATTGTGCTTGTGCCGGACCTGAACGCGGGCATTGTCGTCCTCTCGAATCTCAATCTCACCGTGTTTCCCGAGGCGGTGCGCGCGTTTTATCTGCATCAACTGGTTGGGACCGATTCGTCAGCGGACGAAAAAGAAATTTTTGAATTGAACAATCAAATCCAAAAACTCGTCCAGCCGCCAAGCGCGCCGACCAATCCCGGAAAATTTCTCGGCGCATTGGAAGCGCTGGTCGGCGTGTACGAAAATGCTTATCACGGGCGCTGCGAAATCAAACTGGACGGCCAAGCTATGCGCGTCGAATGCGGCCCCGCAAAATATACGGCGACGCTAACGCATTGGAATAATGGCGCCTTCGCAATGCAGTTTCCCGGCGCGACGCAAGCGCCTTCGCTGGTCACATTCAATCTGGGCGCGGATGGGACCGCCGATAGTTTTACGCATGAAGGATGGGGCGTATTCACGCGCGTCAAGGAAAAAGAATAATTAACTGATGTTACGCAGTGGTAGGGCAAATTTCAAATTTGCCGCACGTTTGCGCGCTATTTTTTAGCGCACGTGCGTAACGTGAGTAATTAATTCATCAAGGATCCCCACGAAGCGAATGATTGACCGTCATCAACTCTCGCATCTCCTCGAACATGAGCGCGAACTCTTTCGCGCCCAACATCCGCGTTCGTACGAACTCTATGCCCGCGCGCAAGCGTCGCTTCTCGGCGGCGTGCCAATGACGTGGATGATGAAATGGGCGGGCGGCTTTCCTGTTTTCATGCGCGAGGCAAAGGGCGCGCGCGTCGTTGATGTGGACGACATTTCGTACATTGATTTTTGTCTGGGCGACACGGGCGCGATGCCCGGTCATTCGCCGCAAGCAACGGCAGATGCGCTGGCACGGCAAGGGGCGCGCGGCATTACGGCGATGCTGCCCACTGAAGACGCGCTTTGGGTTGGCAATGAATTGACGCGGCGTTTCGGTCTGGACTTTTGGCAGTTCACGTTGACGGCGACGGACGCGAATCGTTTCGTCATTCGCATCGCGCGCGAAATCACGCAGCGCCCCAAAATTTTGGTGATGAATTATTGCTATCACGGCAGCGTGGACGAAACGTTGATTGCGCTGCATGATGGCGTGGCAGGCGCGCGCGAAGGAAATGTGGGTCCGCCCGTTGACCCAACCGTCACAACCAAAGTGATCGAGTTCAATGATCTAAACGCGCTGGAACGCGCGCTTGCGCCGCGCGATGTCGCGTGCGTGCTGCTCGAACCGGCGCTGACGAACATTGGCATTGTTTTGCCCGATGAAGGGTATCATGCCGCGCTGCGCGAATTGACGCGCGCGACGGACACGTTGTTGGTGATTGACGAGACGCATACGTTTTGCGCGGGCGAAGGCGGTTACACGCGCGCGTATGACTTGCAGCCCGACATTCTCACCATTGGCAAAGCGATTGCAGGCGGAATGCCGGCGGGCGCGTTCGGCGTGACGAAAAATGTCGCGGAAAGAATGTTTACGCGCGAGAACGCGGATTACATTGACGTTGGCGGCATTGGCGGCACGCTTGCGGGGAATGCGCTTTCGGTTGCGGCGATGCGCGCGACATTGGAAAATGTTTTGACCGCCGACGCGTTCGCGCGGATGATCCCGCTTGCGGAAAAGTGGGCGCGCGGCGTCGCGGGTGTGATCGAGGAATTCCAATTATCTTGGCATGTGACGCAGTTGGGCGCGCGCGCAGAGTATCGTTTCATGTCGCAACCGCCACGCAATGGCGGTCAAGCTGCGGCGGCGCACGACGAAGCATTGGAACAATACATGCACTTGTTCGCGCTGAATCGCGGAATTTTGATGACGCCGTTTCACAACATGGCATTGATGTCGCCCGCGACGACGTTGAGCGATGTGAATTATCATACGTTGGTGTTTGGCGAAGCGGTCGCGACGCTTTTGGCTTGACGAAAAAATTCCTAATGATTATTCGGATTTCCAGACCCCAAGGATTTTCGAAAACCTTTAGGGTCTGGAAACCTGCTGCGTTTTCGAGATGTGGATAATCATCAGAAAAATTCGTGTGCGCGAATTAACGATTTTATCGTATAATCGCTCTATTCTATGCAGAGGAGAAAAATCATGCTCACAGGTAAACAAACCCAAAATAAAGCGCTCATCAGTTTGACCGACGGCAAAGAAATCGGCCGTATCAAAGATTTGTATTTGGATGAGCCGCTGAAAAAAGTGGCTGCCGCGTTTCTGGGCAGCGAAGGCATCATCAATCGTAAAAGTTCGGCGGTCGCGCGCGATGCGATTCAGTTGATGGGGATTGACGCGTGGCTCGTCAAAGAGCCGAATGCGGCGGTCGCGCCGGAAAATATTCCCGACAACGCGACCTTTCTTTTGTTGAGCGATCTGCGTGGACGCGAAATTGTGAGCGAAGGCGGCACTCACATTGGCGCGGTTGAGGATGTTATCTTTGACAATGATGGCGATGTGCTTGGTTTTACTTTGAGCAAAATCCAAGTCAAAGGCACATTGGCGGAACGCAAAGCGATTGCGCGGTCCGCGTTTACGACGCTTGGCAGCAAAACGGCGGCAATGACGGTTAATATGGCGCAAGCCGAAACGGCAGAGGTCCCGACTGAAATCACCGGCGAGTGAGGGTGTAATGCCTGATTCTCAATACGATGTCGAAATTCTAAACGTCACGAAACAATTTGGTGACACCAAAGCGGTTGACGATTTGACGCTGCGTATCGAACGCGGCAAATTTTATTCGTTTCTTGGACCGTCGGGCTGCGGCAAGACGACGACGCTGCGCATGATTGCGGGTTTTGAGGACCCCACCCAAGGCGAGATTCGGATTGCGGGCGCGAATGTCGAAGGACTGCCGCCCTACAAGCGCAACGTCAATACGGTGTTTCAACATTACGCGCTCTTTCCGCACATGACGGTGTACGATAATGTCGCGTATGGTTTGAAACAAAAAAAGACACCGGCGGCGGAGCTCGGTCAGCGCACGCTCGAAGCGTTGGCGATGGTGCGCTTGACGGGACGCGAGAAATCGTTTCCGAAACAAATGTCGGGCGGGCAGCAGCAGCGCGTCGCGTTGGCGCGCGCGTTGGTGAATCGTCCGCAAGTGTTGTTGCTCGACGAACCGCTCGGCGCGTTGGATTTGAAACTGCGCAAGCAGATGCAGTTGGAATTAAAAACGCTGCAAACGCAGGTGGGCATCACGTTCATTTACGTCACGCACGACCAAGAAGAAGCGTTGACGATGAGCGACTATATTGCCGTAATGAACGCGGGCAAAGTGTTGCAGCTCGACAAGCCCGAAGCGATTTACGAACGCCCGGCGTCGAAATTTGTCGCGGATTTTATCGGCGAATCGAATTTTTTGAATGCGCGGGTCAAAGCGCAAGAGGGGCAGCGCGTGAACGTGGAGACGGAAGGTTTGGCGAACGTTCAGGCGAGCAGTGACAAGCCGCTCAGCGTTGGCGCGCAAGTATTTGTGGCGGTGCGTCCCGAACGGATTTTGTTGGTGCGCGAGCCGTTTGAAGGAATGCCCAATCAATTTCGCGGCCGAATTGAAAATTTGGTGTACACAGGTTCGACGACGGCGTATCAAGTGCGGCTGGGCGAGCGCGTGCTGTTCACTGTACGCGAAAACAACGCGGGACGCGCCGACGCGACAAGCGACTTGAAAGCAAACGACGAGGTGTACGCGTACTGGTCTCCAGAGAATGCGCGAATTTTGACCGGGTAATTTTCTAGTGATTATCCATATCTCGAAAACGTAGCGGCTTTCCAGACCCCAAGGGTTTTCGAAAACCCTTGGGGTCTGGAAAGCCGGGTAA
>JAJTXZ010000023.1 GCA_021463195.1 Anaerolineae bacterium | reverse complement strand
CGCGTTCACCGCGCGCGCGGCTATATCCGTTCAAGACTGCCTCACATGAAGGTTCGAACATGGTTAGCGCGCCGCCGCTATCAAATCACAGACGGTTTTCGTCATCGCCGCTTTCGTTTCTTTTGGGAATGTTTGGGACGGCATACAGACACGCGTTGGTGGCTGGACTTGGGCGGCGGGCCCGGCAGTTATCTTTTAAACGAGCTGCGCGCGTTGGGAGTCAACGCGCCGCGCGTAATTTTGATGGATTTTGGCGAAGATGAATTATTGGACGCGCGGCGCCGTTTTCCGCAAGCGTTGTGCGTGCGCGCGGACGGCGAACATCTGCCGTTTAGAGATGAGCAATTCAATTTGGTGTTTTGTAATTCCGTCATTGAACATGTAGCGCGCCCCGCCGCGTTGGCCGCTGAAATCCGCCGGACAGGACAGCGTTTTTTTGTGCAAACGCCCAACGGCGCATTTCCGTTAGAGAGTCATTCGCATTTACCGCTGCCCTTTTTTTGGCGGATGCCGTGGCGCGCGCAGCGCGCCATGTGTCGCCTCGCGGGCGCGCAGTGGGACGAACTCATGTCGGTTCATTATTTAACGTCGCAAGAATTGCAAGCTTTATTTCCCGACGCGCAGCTATTTCGTGAACGCGCGCTGGGATTGACCAAATCATTTTATCTCGTCACTCTGCCCGACGCGCGCGTCGGCGTTAGCGCGCCGCGCCTTTGGGCTGAACATGTTCGCACGGAGGATGCGTGAAAATCGCGTTGGTCGGCACGCGCGGGATTCCGGCGAATTATAGCGGCTTTGAAACTTGCGCCGAAGAATTGAGCGTGCGGCTCGTCGAACGCGGGCACGCGGTCACCGTCTATTGTCGTTCGCATCATGTTACGTACACCAAACCGTATTATCGCGGCGTACGTCTCGTGCGTTTGCCCACCATTCCAAATAAATATCTCGATACTATTACGCATACGGCGCTCGCAGTGGCGCACACGCTGACGCAAGATTATGATGTGGCGCTGATGTTTATCGCGGGCAATAGTCCGATTTCGTTTGTGCCGCGCCTAAGCGGAAAAAAAGTGGCGTTGAATGTGGACGGGTTGGATTGGAAGCGGCGCAAATGGCCCCCTTTGGCGAAAAAATATATCCAGTTCGCGGAATGGTTGGCGACAAAATTGCCCAATCTGGTGATTACGGATTCGCGACAGGTGCAGCGCTATTATCGCGAACGCTTTAACGCCGAGACTGTATACATTGCGTACGGGGCTGATGTGACACCCGTGCCGCCGGGCGAATTTATGCGACAGTACGGCTTGACGCCGCAAAAATATATTTTGTTTGTCGGGCGTTTGGTGCCGGAAAATTGCGCGCATCATTTGGTAAAGGCGTTTGATCAACTCAAGACCGATATGCGCTGCGTGATTGTGGGCGATGCGCCGTACGCGGAAAATTATATCAAGGAATTAAAAGCGGCGGCGGGACCGCGCGTTATTTTCACAGGATATTTGTACGGCAACGGATATCACGAATTATCTTCGCACGCTTATGCGTTTGTGGAAACATCGGAAGCGGGCGGCACGCATCCGGCGGTGCTTGAAGCGATGGCATTCGGCAATGTCATCATCGTGAATGACACGCGCGAAAATTTGGAAACCATCGGCGACGCGGGCTTGACCTACGATGGCAAGCGCGGCGCGCCGGCATTGGCGGAAACGCTGCAAGCTTTGATTGACCATCCGGAACGCGCGGAAGAATATCGCTGTCGCGCGCAAGAACGCGTGCGCCAACATTTCACTTGGGACGCGGTGACGGATGAGTATGAGGCGCTATTCAAGCGCATGTTGAAAAAATAAGCGGCGAGTGAGCGTTTGGTTGGCCCAAACAACTCCTCGCCGCTTTTTTTATGCGCGTCAGGATAGCGCTATCGCATCAAGGCGCTTGGAACGAAAACCATTTGGACTTGACGCATTTGCTATCGGCATTGCAGGCGCTGATACGCCAGAAATAGGTTTTACCGGCGGCGAGCGTAGGCGGCGTATATTGGTCGCCCGTCACATTTTTGTTCTCGTGAACTTTGGCGCCTTTGGTGGAAGATTCTTTGATGAGGACGACATAGCGCACCGCATTTTCCGACGGCGCCCAATCTAACAAAGGCGGATTGCTCGTCGCTGTCGCGCCATTGCCGGGCGAAACCAATACCGGTTTTGAGGGCGGCGGCGTCAAACTTTGGATTTTGGCGCATTCCGAAAAAGCGGAGGTGTTGCCCGCCGAATCGGTTGCGGTGCCAACCACGATGCCATTTCCGGGACCACTGCCAAGCGTCGCGGTGTACGTCGCGTTGCCGCTGCCGTTGGTCGTCACTTCGGTCATGCCCAAATAGGTTTTACCCTGTCCGATATTGCGATTATAGAGATTGTCGCAAATCGGATTATGGAAAAATTCGAGAATGTATCTTTGATTGGGTCGGCTGTTGAGCGAACCTTGCACGGTGATTATGCCATTGCTCACGCCCGCGCTGCTAATAACCTGAAAGTTCTGAAGCATATTGGCGCCCGCATCCGGGTCGCCGGCGTCGTTGGGCGTAAAACCCGCTTTTTGAAGGTTGATGCCGAACGCGGCATTGCCATAGATTGAATTGCGGCGAATTTGATTGCCGGTGCCGCTTTTGATGCGAATACCCTGCGACGGGTGATAGGCGACAATATTGTCCGTGATTTGATTATTGTTAGTTTGGACCAAAATACCGTTTCCGTTATTCACGACTTTGGTGACGCCGTTCGCGCCGACGCCCAACTTGTTGTTTATCACTTGATTGCGCGCTGAACCTTTGAAGATCAAGATGCCAGTGCCGTTATTGCCCGAAATCACATTACCGTCCAAGATTGTTTCGGCGCTATTTGTTGCCAACACGACGCCGTTGCGTTGACTCGACATTGCCGCATTGCCCGCGCTATTCGTGCCGATATAATTGCCTTGCACAAGATTTCGACGCGTGGCGCGATCATTCTGTCCAACTTCGAGATTGATATTAGTGTTGCCCGAAATAACATTGCGTTCTTCCGGCGTTGGACCGCCGATAATGTTGTCAGAGGAATTGGCAATCAGCACGCCGTCGTCGGAATTGGAAATCGCGCCGTTGCCGCTGGCATTGGTGCCGATAAAATTGCCAATCACTCGATTATTGTCGGCATGATCAATGACGATGCCTTGATGAAAATTTCCCGAAATTAGATTGCAGTCGCCGGTGCACGCGCCGCCGGGCGTGACGCCATTGACACCGCCGATTACGTTATCATGGCTGCCCGCGTGAATATGCACGCCTTCCATCATCTTTTTGGCTGCGGTGCCTGCCGCGTTCGTGCCAAGATAATTGCCGATAATCGTGTTATAGCTGCTGCCGTTGCGCGTGCTGATGCCAATGACGCCGCTCGGGTTATTATTGATAATCAAACCTTTGATGACGTTATAGTGGCCTTCAAGGGAAAGAGCATCGTGATAGGGATTGGCTTGGCCCATATCAAGTTGGATGCGATCATCGCTCTGCGTGCCGTCAATCATCGTGCCTGCGTTGTCGGTCAATTCGGGCAACCAATCTTTGACCGAGATAGTCTGCACACCGCTGCCAGCGATGTCAAACCGAATCAAATCAAAGCCCGCGCTAGCATTGGCTTGATTAATCGCCCAACGCAGCGTGCCAGCTGCGCCCTTGCTGTTAATCCCGGCATCGTCAGTCTTGGTGACAATATAGGTATTAACCGGCTCGATTTGGAGGAGTGGATGAAGCGTCGCGCGCGGCGCTTGATTGGACGCGCGCAAAGTTCCCGCGCTCAAACTTAGCGTCAATATCAAGCCCCCGAGCACAAACAATATTTTTGACGTTTGCATACAAAGATCTTCTCGCTTTCTTTCCCCCACCGACAGAATAGCACGAACCATCTTCTCTTTTGAATAGGCAAATGGTCATGGCGCGCCAGTTGCAGTTCACTTTTGGGGCATTGGACAAGCGCTTGGAAGATCGCGGCAACCAGAACGCCAAGCCTGCCGTCGCAGACTAGTAGGAACGTCCGCAGGGACGTTTCGTGTATTTGTTGCGAGCGAATTCGATTCGCCCAAAATCGTGGCGCACATCCCTTTTGGCGAGATTGGTTGCAGACGACAATGGGATAGCGTACAATGCAAACGTCGCGCCATAACACAAAAATACCGACGGATATTGCGCGCGCGTTTTACGCGGCGTTGATAATGGGACGAGGTAATCTCGAAAACGCCAAACCTTCTTTTACGCTGCCGTTTTAGAATTGGTCGGCGCGCGGAACGATTCGCGCGCGCGGGCGTCTGGAAGAGGAATGCGCGCGCAATTCATTCGTGTCTTGCGCGCGGTGGAATATAGCTCATCAAAAAATTTCGAGGAACGCGATGCAAAAATTTTTTCTGGGTCTGACTTTGTTGATGTTCAGCGGCGGCTGCGCGGCGCAAGCGCCCGCGCCAACGCCCGTCATCATTGTCGTCACCGCAACGCCCGACGCGGCGCGGCTGAACGCGCCGACGACACCGCCAACGCTTTCAATCAATTCCACCGCGCCGCCCAGCACGCCCATTCCCATCACCGTCGCGCCCGGCGCCACCTCGACGTTTCCGACCAAACCGACCGCTACGCAATACGTGCGCGCGAAACAAGACATTAACATTCGCCAAGGTCCGGGCGTGCAATATGAAATTGTCGGCGGCATCTATGCGGGGCAAACCGCGCAAGTCACGGGCGTCACAAACGCGGATGCGACATGGTGGCGCGTGCTTTGTCCGAACGGTTCCGTGAGCGAGTGTTGGGTCTCGGCGGACTCGGCGTTGACCGAACCTGTCGCCGCGCCCAATGCCGCGCCCACCGTCACCGCGTCCACTAGTGTAAATACCGAAACTTTTACGCGCGCGCTAGCAGCCGCGCTGCAAGGCAAAAACTTTGACGCGCTCCAGAACATGATGAGCGAGCCGTTCGCCGTCGGCTATTGGCTCTCGGAAGGCACGCAGGTTTCGCGCGCGGAAGCATTGTTGTTATTAAACAAATGGGTCGCGCCCGCGCGCAATATTCTCGTGGATGTGACGAACGAAACCGATCAGACAAAATTGCTCGGCGGCGTAAATCCGCTCGGCATGTGGGACCCGAATATCCAGGTGGTGAAAACAGTGTATGTCAAAGGACTGGGCGAAAGCGGCAAAGATGAAGCGCTGCTCCTTCTCGCGCAGCGCGCGGACAAATCATTGTCTTGGCGCGGCATTTTGTTCGCGAACGGCGGTTTTGCGAAATGAATGAAAATTTTATTTGACCACGCCGCGCCGCGTCAAATTTAAAACAGTCGCGTCGCCAATCTTGGCGCGCGCATTCCGATTCATAACACTCTGCCGACAAAAACCGTTAGCTGTCCGCGCGCCGCATCGTAAAGGCACTGGCGCAAATCAGCGGTTCTATGCGAAAATTGAAACACATCAAGCCCTGCGATAGGAGAGTTATATGCGAGCCAAGCCCGCGCGCATTTTCGTGGCGTTATTTTTGATTTTACTCGGCGCTTATTTGTTGGCAATTCAAATATTTCCAACGCTGCGTATGTACGCGCTCAACGCGTCGAATTGGCCGCTGCTCGTGGTCGCCCTCGGCGGCGTTTTTTTATTGGCGGCAGTGTTGACCTGGACGCCGCGCTTGCTGCTTCCCGCGGCGATCGCCGGCGGCGTCGGCGCGATTTTGTATTGGCAAAATATAACGGGCAACTGGGCAAGCTGGACGTACATGTGGACGCTGCTGCCGGGTTTGGTCGGCATCGGAATTTTGCTGCGGCATTTGATGCAAGGCGAACTGCGCGACGGCATCACCAGAGGAGGCAGTTTGATTTTGTTGAGCGCCGCCGCGTTTTTAATCTTCAGTTCATGGCAAGGCGCGCTTGGATTTTTGGGCCCGTATTGGCCCCTCTTGCTCGTGCTGCTTGGCGCGATTTTGCTCGCGCAAGTTTGGCGTCGCCGCTGACCGACGCGCCTGAAACTTGTGACGCGGCTTGACGTATGTAACGAGGGAGGAAAATCAAAATGACAGCGCGCACAGACCGAGTTCCATTTTTGCTAACGCCGTTGGCATGGTTGTGGAATCTAGTGTCGTTCATTCTCGGCTTGACCGGACGATTATTGGCGGTGATATTGGGTTTTGTATTGCTGGTCGCAGGCGTTCTCGTAACGTTAACCGTATTGGGCGCCATCATCGGAATTCCGCTGATGATTGTCGGATTCGCGTTAACGCTGCGCGGATTGTTCTAGCGCGTCAAGCTGAAACGCGACGGGACGATGCGCCAAGCGTCGTCCTGTTTTTTATTTGAAAAATTTTTCCGCGTATCCTACGCGCGCAAAGGAGGAGCTATGGCAATAAAACGCGGCGCGGGCGGCACGCCTGGCGGGATTGGCGCATTCATCATCGGTGTCATTATGGCGCTCGCGGGCGGTTATATGCTGATGAATCAAATTGTCGTCACCAACACTTTTTGGGGTTGGCATGTGCCATTTTTGGGCCAAGTATCGGCGTTCGCGTTAACGCTCGTGTTTTTTCTCATCGGCGTCGCGATTTTATTTTTCAATTATCGCAATCTCATCGGTTGGATTCTCACGGCGGCAAGTTTGCTTGGCATGCTCATCGGCGTCGTTTCAAATCTGCAAATCTATTTTGCGCCCACGACTTTATTCGTCACGCTCGGCATGCTTATCTTGCTCGTCGGCGGTCTCGCGCTGATTGCGCGCGCGTTATTTGCGCGCGAGGGGGGCTAGGCGAAACGCGCGCGCATTGTGGAAAATAAAAAACGCGCCGGCGCAAGACCGGCGCGGCGCTTTTTCAAGCGAGACTAAAGTTTGAATGGCGGCGCGTGTTTTAAAAAAGCGCGAATGAAACTCGCCGCGAATTTATGCAATGGGCCCGGCAGGGTTCGAACCTGCAACCAAAGCGTTATGAGCACTCTGCTCTACCGTTGAGCTACAGGCCCTCAAAACGCAGAGCGGGAGACCGGATTCGAACCGGCGACGTTCGCCTTGGAAGGGCGACATTCTGCCACTGAATTACTCCCGCGTTTCAAATCAAAAATCCAAAATTTCGAGTCGGGGCGAGAGGATTCGAACCTCCGGCCTCATGGTCCCAAACCAAGCGCGCTACCGGACTGCGCCACGCCCCGTTAATTGCGCCAACGATTATAACGTACTTTTGGCATTTGAAAAATCAACGAATTTGAACGGCGCCCAATTCGACTGGTTCGCCCAAAATTTCGCCCGAACGCGGCTCGTATAATTTCACAATCGCGCGATACGCGCCCGCCGCGAGCGTTTCGGGAATTTTCAAACGCAGCGGCTCACGATACAAAATATTCGTTTGCCAGCGCGTCATGGGCAAAACTTGGCCAAGCGGCAGCTCGTCGGTTTGCGCGACATTTTCGCCGTTCGCGTTCAAGAGTTGCAGCGTCACTTGATAATTGTAATTGACCGTTTGCGCTAATTTCCAATATAACGCCGCATCAAAAAATTCACCCCGACGCAATGCGCGCGCCCCTATTTCGTAACCGACCAATTCCACGCGTTCGTCCAAATTTTGATTCACGCGCGTCGCGCGCTCGGGCAAGGCGCGCGGCGGCGCCATGATGAATCCTTGCGCGCGCGTTTGCGCTTCGCCGCCAAAGGCTTGGTCGTCAAACAAGATCGCGCGCGTATTAAAATAATCGCGTATCACGCCGTGCGGGTCCACCACCGTGTCATAAATTCGCAACATCCACACGCGCGCATAATTTCGCGACACACGGTCCAACGCCGCGCGCGTTTCGTCCGCCGTTGTCGCGTAAAAATCGGAACGCGGGTCGCCCCAGCCAAGATTTTGCGCGCCGCCGATGGAACCGGTTTGCAAAACCAGCGGCGCGTCCGTTTCCTGCGCGCGATAGACAGACAGCCGTTCGCGTTCAATGGGCGCGGGAAAATAATATTCCAGCGCGGGATACGCATACCCCGCATTCACCAAAATCACATCGCCGGGCCGCCACCGTTCGGCAATGTAATTTACGGCGCCGCGCAAATCATCCTCCGCGTACTGCGGATTGAACCAAAAATTGTATAACGAATATCCCGTCAGCGCGGTAAAGCCGAGACCAATCAACAACGCCAACGCCGCCAACGCGATGGCCAAGTTATCGCGGCGCGCGCGGAACCATTTCATAAAACTCGACGCGGTGAAAACCCACGCGCCCGCCGCGAGGATATAAAACGCGGGCGCGTACGTAAAGATATAGCGCGCGTGATACAACGGCTTCCACAGCGAAAACAGATACAGCGTCGCAAGCGGAATGAAGGTGTAGGCAAACAGGAACCACGGCGAGACGGCATAGCCAAACGCCGCTTTTCGATTATCGTTCGCCGACCGGGTTACGCGCCACAGCCACACGCCGATTGGCAGCAACGCCAACAGCGTCAACGGCGCGAACGTTATGGGGTCAACGGACTGCCCCCAAAGCAGCGCGCTGAACGTTTCCAAAAGCACGCGCGACAGTGGAGTAAATTCGCGCCAAGGCGGCACCGGCGGATCCAGCGCCTGCCGAAACGCGATGGCAAGCCAGGGGAGATAGAGCAGAACGAGCGCGAGTTGGGAGAGTAAAAAAACAAGCGGCAAACGGTAATGGGCGCGCGGCAAGCCACTGGCGTTACACGCTTGGCGCTTGGCGTTTGACGCTGCGCGATACGCAACCCACAGCCATTGAAACACCATCAAAAAAACAAAATAGTAGAGGGTATAAAATCCGAGCGCGGTAAAAAGCGCGTAGGCGAAAAAATCGCGCGTGAAAATTTTTTCGCGCGTCAACATACGCCGCAAAAAATATACCGACAGCAAACCGAGCGTCGCGCCGACGGTGTACATGCGAACTTCTTGCGAATACCAAATATTGTACGGCGAAACGGCGACGAGCAGCGCGGCGACGCAGGCAATGCCGCGCGCGCCCAACCATTCGCGCGTCGCGCGATACACGAGCGCGACGAGCAGCGCGCCAAACCACAGCGACAAAAACGCGGCGGAAAATTCCGACCACCCCGCGAGGCGAATCCAGAAATGCAGGAGCAAATAATAGAGGGGGGGGTGAATGTCGCCAGCGGTGTGGCGAATCAATTCAGCGAGGTCGGCGCGCGCGAGCAGCAGACTCACCGTCTCGTCGTACCACAAACTGTTGGCGCCGAGCCGAAATAAGCGCAGCGCGAAACCGACGCACAAAATTAGATACGGGGCGAATTTTAAAACGCGTTTCACGGCGCAAGAATGGTAGCACAAGATGCGGCAGAGCCGAAACGATTTCAATTCAACGGCAAAACACGACGCTATGCGCAAACTTGCGAGAGTTTTGCGTTTTTGAAAGTTCGCAGCTCGCACTCTAGCTCTCTCGTTCGCCCGCATTCCCTAGTAATATCATCGTCACCCCCAACCCCACATACGTCCAAAACAGCGTCACTGAATGCGGAAAATCCAAATTAAAAAAATAATGGTCCACAATACCCGCTATCATTGCCCCAAGCAACGCCGCGCACACGCCAAGCAACAGCGGCGATAACAGCGCGTCATTTTTCAAACCATCCAGCCACGCTTGCAAAGCATTCCAAAAGAAAATGCCCATCGTGAGCAAAAACGCCGCGACGCCGACGAGGCCCATCTGTTCCGCCATCAACAAATATACCGATGACACGCCGACATACGTGTCCAAATCCGGTGAACCGAGAAAACCCACGCCAAAAATCGGGTACCGCGAAATCAATTCCAACGCGTCTTTGTATTCGCCCAAACGCATCTGCGTCGCGCGGTCCGCGCCCGCGAACGCATCGAGCAAATGGGCAATATAATTCTGCGTGATGGGCATGAACCAAAAAATAATCATGCCGAGCGCGAGAATAGGAATGAGGCGACGATATTTCGCCAACGCAATCAGCGCCAGCGAAACGCCAAACCCCAAAAACGCGCCGCGCGAAAAGGTAAGCACCAAACACAAAAACATTGCGCCGACCGCCGTAAAAATAAACCAACGCGGCAAAATGGGGCGCGCGGAAAAAACTTGGGGCGCGGTCAAGCCCGCCATCAAAATCATCAGCCCACCCAACACATTCGGATCCACCGACGTTGACACGGCGCGCAGCGTGCCGGCGGTGTCGTCGTTGATAAAACGCAGCACGCCCGGACCATCAGGATATTTCACATAACGCAGCAACGACAACGCGCGAATCGTCAAGTCATGCGGCAAGAAATAAAATAGAATGCCCAACGCCGCCGACACCGCGCCCGCGATAATGATCCAACGCATCACTCGCGTCAAACGTTCGCGCGTCCGCACCACATTCACAATCAAAAAATATGTTGCCATCGCCAGCAAAATTTCCGCGAATTGCCGCGCAACTTGCTGCTGCAAACCCGCGTGCGACATGCCAATGACAAACGAAAAAATCGCCAGCGTCATGAACGCCGCGAGCGGCGCGCCGAGAAACGTAAACTGAAAATGAAAATCTTCATCCTGTCGCGTCATAACACGCGCGAACCACATCGTAAACAGCGCGAGCAGCGCCAAATCCAAAAATGTCGGATTGAAACCGAGATTGACGGGGATGGACGCGAACGGCAGCAGAATCGCCACCCCAAGCGTCGCGTACAAACCGTACTCGATGTTGGTCATGACGACAATGCCCGCCGCAATGCCGACGACGCCTGCGATGACAATGACAGGCGAAGTAAAAGACACCGCCGCCGCGAGCAGCAGCGCCAGCGCGACACCCAACCCTAGCGTGACGAGCAGCGCGAGAAAATTATTTGCGGCAATTCGTTCCGATAACTTTAATTGCATAAGCGCAGATAGTGAATCGCGTATCGCCTATCAAAAGAGCCGCGTCGCGTTAGCCGCGACGCCCAAAATACCACAGCGCGCCAGCGCACGCCAACAACGTCAACGCGGAAAGCGCCGCGCCCAATTTAAATGAGAATGGGTCGTACCACATTTCAACGCGCTGTGTTCCCGCGCGCACAGGCAGCGCGCGCAGCGTCAAGTTCGCGCGCAAAATTTCGGTCGGCTGCTCATCCACCGTCGCGCGCCAACCGGGATAAAAATTTTCGCTGACCACAAGATAACCCGCTGTCGGCGCCGTCACAGCGAGCGCGATGCGTTCAGGCTGTCGCGCGACCACCGTCACTTGCGAATTCGGCATTTCCGCGCGCGTCCGCGCGGCGAGCCAAGCGAACGCGCGCGCGTCATCTTGTTCCAGCGTCGCGTCTTGCGTCACCCACGCGTACACATTCGGCGGCGTCACGCGCACCAGCGCGCTATCCCCATCGCGCGCTACGACCTCGCCCGCCAAGTTTTGCGGCTGCTTGGTGATAACATATTTGACATTCAACCATTCGAACGCGTTCGGCAGGCGCAGCAATTTATCATAGCGCGCGAGACGCAAAGGCGAAATCCCGCCGATTTCTTCCAAACCCAGCGCGATGCCAAAATGGCCCGGCAATAATTGGTCATCCGCCGCGACGCGGAAAATTTCCGAATCATTTTGCAGTATTTCCGCGAACGGAATGTTCGCGAAACGCTCCTCGACACGTCCTTTGTTCGCCGGCTCGTTCACGCTCCACAAATCAAACAGAATGAGCCCAATCGCCAAGACCGCGAACCAACGCGCGTTCAAAACCTTTCTCAAATACAAACCGACGAGCAAGCTCGCCAGCGCGAATTGAAGCAACAGCAAACCCGCGCGGTCGCCGAGAAAAGCGAAACGCGGCTGCGGATTTTGCGCGCCCGCGACAAAAAAGGTCAACAGCAACGCGAGCAAGATGACCGCGCCCGCCGGCAGCAGCGCAAAGAATTTGCGCGCGCGTTTCAAATCGAACGCGCCCAACAAAGCCGCGCTGCCGTATCCCGCCAACAGCGCCAACGCGAAACTGACGACAAACGCGAGCCGCTCCTGCTGCCGAAACAATGACGCGCCCGGCGCAAATAAATACAACACCACATACGCGAACACATAAAACCCAAACGACAATATCAGCGCGCCGAGCGCAACGAGTCCCCAAAAGATTGGCGCGGAAATTTTCTGTTGTCGGTTGTCAGCGCGCTGCGGTCCGCGTAACGCAAAGAGCGCCAGCCACAGCGGCAGAATGCCCACATACAACGGCGACGCGAACGCGTTGGTATACCCCGGCAAAATAAATTGCAAAATTTCGAGCGTCGGAAAACCTTTTGCCGCGTCCGCGAACGATAGCGCTTCGCGCGTCGAAAGTTGTTGATATTCAAGCGCAGGCACAAGCTGAAGCGCCGCGACGCCGAACGCGATGGCGCCGAGCAAAATAATCGCGCCGCACAAGCGGAGCAAAAAACGCGCTTGACGCTGCCCGCTTTCCACGTTGGCGACGCGCCAAACGCGAAATAAAAAATAAAGCGCGCTCGTCGCAAACACAAACAAAAAGGTCTGCGGATGCCCCGCCAACGCCGCGATGCCCAGCGTCATTCCCGCCAGAATCAACCATTTCCAGAACGCGTTGTTTTGACGTTCATCCTCCGCCGTCGCCTTGTCAATACAAAACAACGCCAATGGCAACCACGCCGCCGTCTCTAAAATCGCCAGTTGCAGCGACGGGTACGAAGTCAAATAACCGCCGAACGCGAAAACGATTGCGCTCACAAACGCGCCGACGCGATTCTGTATCACGCGCCGCGCGAACAAATACATAAACGCGCCCGCGAGATAAAAATGCAGCAGCGCTTCCAATTCCAGCGCGAACAACGCAAACGAATTGAACAGCGCGACATTCAACAATGTATTCGCCAACGCGATAGGATAAAACACCGCGCTCTGAATATCGGCGAGAAACGGATGTCCGCTGTTGAAATTTTCCGACCACAGCGGAATGCGTCCTTGCGCCAACGCGCGCGCCTCGTACAGACGAAACGCGTAAAACTGGTCCGTGAAATCGCCGGGCGGAAATTGCGCGCGGTCAAGCGGATTGGGCGTGAGAATGCGCCAAAAGAAAAGCGCGACGAGCGCGGCGAGCGCGAGCAGCAGCGCGACATCCACGCGCGTAAACGCGCGCGCGCGCAGCGACGCGACATTGGGCGCGGATGCGAATAAAAGATTCGCGTTTGACATTATGGCAGCGAAATCAGCAATTCATTTTGGTCGCGCGCGTTTCGCGGCGCTCGCAGCGACAGACAATTCTCGCCATTCACATCGCAGACGCTCACGCGCCATTCGCGCGCGCGCGCCGCGTCAGGTTCCAACGCGATTTGACTGACCACCGTTTCGTTCTTGTGCCAAACACTCGTCGGATAAGCCGACGCGTTCGGTTCATACAATCCCTGCGTAAATTGCGCGCCATCTTGATAGCGCACGCGGACACGCAAATCGCGCGACGGCGCGCCGACAACGCGCCAATACAAGACGAGCTGCGGAATATTTTGTTCCGTTGCGATACGATAGCCGAGCAAGCGCAAAGTATCGCCAAACACGGCGTCGCTTTTGGTCATCGCATTCAAATATTGCGATGCCGTCGCATATAAACGTAAATCCAGCGCGCCGACGCGCCACTCGTTCAACAAATCGCCGCGACGGTCGAGCCATTGTTCCACATATTGCTCCGGGTCCCAAAAATCGGGCGCGGCGGGAATGAACCACACGCGCTTGAAATTGGCGTTTACCGCGTTCAACTGCTGCGCGGTTTTAGCGTCCGGCAAAAATGTTTCAGGATACACGCCCAGCGGCAGCTGGCTGCGGTCATAATACAACAAAGACATTTCAGGAAAATTTTGAGCAATCAAGTCGCCCGGTTGCGCGCGCGCGTTAATGATACGCGCCAAGCCACGCCAATCGGGCGCTTTGGCGAACGCGGGGTCGCTCCAATAATTTCGCAAACCGAAAAACGCCAAGGCGCTCAACGCGCCGACGCCGAGCGCGAGGCCAACGCGACGCGCATTCGGCGCTTTTACGCGCGCGTCCAGCGCGCGCAGCATTTGCGCGAATCCATACGCCAACAATAAATAATACGCGGGCGCGATGCCGTTCAAATACCGCTCCAAATATAACGGACGCGCCGTGTTGAGCGCAAACACCGCGAGCGTCGGAATCCCCGCGTACAGCGCAAAAAACAAACCGCGGCGTTTATCGCGCGCAAATAAATAAATCAAACTCGTCAGCGCCAGCAGCGCAAACGGAAGCCACAACCACGCGCGCCATTCCGCGCTGAACGTTTCGCCCACGACAAACGCGCTGAACGTTTCGCGCGCAATCTCCCACAGCGCGACCCCTTGACGTCCACTGCCTTCGCCGTACGCCGAAACCCGATTCGATAAAAGCAACGGATACGGCAAATACAAAAGCGCCAAAATAATTTGCGCGCCAAGCCATTGCGCCAGTTTTTTCAAGTCGCGCCGCGCCGTCGCAAACACAAATAGATTCAACGCCAATAAAATGAACGCTTCGTAATAATGCGCGTACAACGCCGCGAGTTCAGCGAGAACAAAAAATAATAGCGGCAGCATCCCGCGTTTGTTCCGCCCAGCGGGCGACGCGCCGCCGCGATACCACTGCCAAAAAAATATCAACGCCAGCAAACTCAACGCGGGCCACAACGTGTAATTGCGCACATCTTGCGAATGCCAAATCTGATACGGATTGACGGCAATCAAAAACGCGGCGGCTAGCGCGATGGTCTGTTCATTCGCGTACACGCGCGCCGCGCGCCAAGGTTTGAAAATTTCGCGCGCCAAACGATACAGCAGCGCCACGCTCAAGACCCCCCAGAACGCGGAAAAAAAACGCGTCGCGAATTCGCCGTCGCCCGTCAGCGCAATCCAGCCGCGCAGCGCGAAATACAATAACGGCGGATTCGGCTCGACGGTCAACGTTTCATGCCACATTTGCGCGAGCGGTTTTTGGACAAATAAAACAGTGAACGCTTCATCGCCGCGCAGCGAAAAAAAATCGAGGCGAAACAGCCGCAGCGCGAACGCGAGCAGGATGACGCCCAAACTAACAAGCAACACGCGTGAGCTTTTCATTCGATTCGACGCGCCACCGCTAGCATTGAAATGCCATAGGGAAAGCGCCGCTGCGGCGCCGCGCGCATTTCGGCGCTAAAGAGACGCGCCAACAGCGCGTTGACGGTTCGCGGCAGCGGCGCGAGGTCTGAACGCGCGCGCGTCCCTGTCGCGGCGGGACGACGCGCAAAGCGCAACAGCGCGATGAGCGGAAACAAGGTCATATTCAGGTACGTCAGTTTTTTGACGCGGAACCCCGCGCTTTCAAGTTTAACGCGCAAGTCACGCGCCATGTAGCGATGTTTATGCCCCACCGCCACATCGTGCGCGCTCCACAAAAAACGGTACGCCGGCAGCTGCGTTATTATGTAACCGTCGGGTTTCAATGTGCGCCGAATTTCGCGGAACGCCGCGACATCATGTTGAATGTTGCAAATCACATCGAACGAAAACGCGACATCGAAAAATTTTTCGGGAAACGGCAGTTCAAGCAACGAAGCGACTAACGTGCGTTCATTGCGAATCCCGCGCAGCCGACAATATTGAATCGCCTCTTGGGCAATGTCCACGCCCCACGCGTCGCCATGCTGCGCCAGAATTTCTAAATTCTTGCCGGTGCCGCAGCCCGCGTCCAAAATCTTGGCGCTGCCATCGGCGGCTACATACGCCGCCAACAAGCCCTGCAGCAAAACGCGCAAGCCGCGATACCACCAATAATCTTCTTCGATTTCAAACATGACGCGATACTCGCGTGGGAGCATCGCCATACTGACAACGCTTTCATGCGTAGGCGAATCGGTCATGGCACGCGCAATTCTCCAAATACAATGCGGTCGCCCAGCGAATTGCCATTTGCGTCAAACGTCGGCAAACGCGTCAAGGTGGTTGGGTCATACATGCCGATCTCGAGTTGGTAGCTGCCCGAACCGATATTCGGCGCGACCTGAAATTCGTAACTGTCGGAAAAAATTTCGCCCGCCGCCCAACTCGTCGTCGGCCGCGCGCCGCCGAGCGGTGCCTGGTCTTGTTGTCCAAAAATTTCGTTCTGCGCGTTAATGAGGTGCGTAAACACTTTGTACGATGTATCCATCGGCTGCCGCGCGCGCCAATACAATTTCAGTTTCACTATATCGCCGGCTTGTAAATTCTGCGGCGCGTCCAAATCATAACCTAGAAATTCCACCTTGTCGCCCAACTGCGCTGTCAGCGGATGGCGGATGGCAGGCAGATTTGTCGAGCGCGTTAACGCTTGCACCTGCGCGTCCGTCAGATAAATTTTATTTCCGAAAAGCGAAAAATTTTGCGACGCGGGTTCATCCAATGACAGGGTTAGCGCATACGCGCCAGCCGCCGCGTCGCCGGGCACGCGCGCGCCGAGATTGACTTGGACAATATCGCCCGCTTGCCGATTCGTCAGGTCGAGCGTAAACGGCGTAACAGAACGCGCGCGGTTCCAAAATTGCCACCACGGCGGAGCGAGTTCGACGGCGCCCGCGACATTTTCTTCCGGGGCGCGCGTCACTTGAAAATAGAGCGTGAGCGGCGCCGCGTTCCCCGGTGCCGCGCGTGGTTCAATATCATAGCCGACGAGCCGCGCCGCAGCGCCAAACGGCGCGTTCAGATGTTGGTCAATGACCAACGACGCGGGGTCGCGCGGCGCGGCGGGGCGCGTCACTTGTAATTGACCCAGCGTAAACGATTCGCTTGGCGCGCCCGCGCGCAGTTGCGCCGCGAGCGGCGCGTGTCCCGCTTCGCGATACACTTGCATTTCAAGCGTATAGGTACCGGGCGGCGCGCCGGGGTCCACGACCACATCGTGTTGGTCCACATAGATTGTTTTGGCTTGCCATTTGGAAACGGGATACAGATTTCCAATCGGCGGCGCGTCCCATTGTCCCCACACCTTGCCTTGCGCGTCTATGACGCGCAGCGAAACTGAAATGTCGTCCGGCGATTTTTCGCTCAAGCGCCAATACAAAGTCGCCGCCGCGCGCGTGCCCGGTTCCATCTGACGCGGCGCGTCATAACCTTTGAGCCACAAACTGTCGCCGTATTGAACATCGGACGGATTGGGCAAAGGCGCGTCTTGCGGCAAACTTGCGCCGTGATACACAAATTGCTGCAGTATGATGCGCGACGCAATCGCGGGAAAATAAACAATGTCAACGGATTCGCCGTAACGATGCAGCAGCTGATTGATAGCGAATTTTGGGTCGCCCACCGGCTGATGAATTTCAAGAAACCACACGCGCTTGTGATTGCGATACGCGTTCAAGACGCTTTCGCGGTCGAGAAACACTTGCCAATCCTGCGTCTGGCCCAGATGCGGCAGCGATTCCCATTGCAATCCTGGCGGCGCGTAATATTCCACAATCTTTTCCGCTTGCGGCGCGACGAGCAATAAATAATCATCAGGGCGCAGCCGTTCGCGTAAAAATTGCGCCCACGCTTTATGATTGTCTTTGGCGTATGTCGCGTCAAAATACAAATTATTGAGCGCGTAAAACGCGCCCGCGAGCGCCGGCAAGCTCAAAACGATCACCGCAAAGGGGTATACGAATGCGCGCCCCATTGTATGCTTGGCGCGCGCGCGGCGGCGAGCGATTTTATATGCCAACGCGTGCGCGCCGAGCGCGAGACCGATATAAAACGCGGGACTGGTCGTAATCAGATGTCTCGAATTCAGATAGAGCGGGCGCAGATACGAACCGAGCTGCAAGACGACGGCGGGTAAAAATAAATAACACGCTAAAAATAACGCGAGGCGAACGTTGCGCGGCTGCGTCCGAATCGTCGAAAAGACGCCGACGCACCACAGCGCGACGAGAAACAAATCGAGTCCGATGACGGTATCCAAATTCGCGGTCACGCCTACCGCGAACGAGTTCCACACATCGCGCAGCATGATAAAGAACGGCACAAACGTCGCGCCCACTTGGTCCCATGAAGCCAAGTCTTGGGCGCTGCGCGGCAGCATGACTAAAATCGCGATAAAACCGGTCAACAGCGCGGCAGCTAGAATGGTTGACGGCAAGGCGAGCCGCGCGCGCCATGACGGCGCGGGTTCGTCCATGAGCGCAAGCGCGGCGGCAAAAAACGGCAAAAGCACAAAGGATAAATAGTGCGTGAACAGCGTGAGGATGATCGCGCTGCCCGAGAGGATAAACCAACGCGAGCGCAACGCGCGCCAGGTTCGCGGTCTGGTAGCGAGCCAACGCAAGAGCGCGTACACCGCCAAAGCGCTCCATAACAGCACCAGCGCGTAGGGACGCGCCTCTTGCGCGTACCACACATAAAATGGCGATACCGCGGCGAACAAGACCGCCAATAACGCGACAAATTTATTTTTGCTCAGGCGCGCGGCGAGCGGATACATCAACGCCAGCGTCAATTCATTCGCGAACGCGGAGAGAAAGCGCAGCGCAAATTCGGTTGTCCCGACGACAAGGATGAAAAAATGCAACAGCAAAAAATATAATGGCGGATGCAGGTCGCGCGTCACGATGTTTTGAATTAAAATCGTATTATTGAGAATGTTGGCAAGCGAGTTGGTCGCGCGGTCCCACGATAGCGATTCGTCCCACCACAAGCTCATCGTATCGAGGTGATAAAGCCGCAAGCCCCACGCTATTAACAAAATGAGGACGAGCCAAACGCGCGGGGTGGAAAAAAAGGCGCGCAGCGCGCCCAAAGGCATTGAACGAAATAATGACATGCGATTGCAGCTGGCGACAGGGAGCGTCGCGGCGTTTCATTATAACTGTTTTGGAATGAATCAGAAAAATCTTGGCGATCTAAAAATTTGGGTCTTGACATTTTCAAAAGCCGTGATAGAATTTTTGTTGCTTTTGTTAGCAGGTATATGCGCTCGTTTTGACAATAACGAAATAATTAATGATTCAGCTGTTGTCGGACCGAGTCTAAATGAGTTAATGAGCATCATTCTTTCAACGTTTACGCCGAATCGCGTCACCGTTTTGGGTGGCGATGTGTTCGCGTCTTGTACGGGTGCGCCTGCTGACGAATAGGTTGATTCGTTTCGCTGTCGTTTTGACGGTCACAGTCGCACCTTTGGCGCTGTGACCGTTTTTTATTTCCGTAGGGTCGCGCGCGTTTTTTCCGAATGCGCGCTTTTTTTCGCGCTTGCCGCCACACCGTAACCTGTGACGGCGGGGTAACGACAGAAATATGGCAAAAACTAATACCGCAGAGTTTGAAAATATTGTTTCTCAATCCGCGCTGGGCGGTTTGTGGGGGCTCTTGCGCGGCTTTCGGCTCATGTATGGCGGCGCCATTGGCAGTCTGATTATTTCCACCGCCGCGCGCACCTCCACCTTTTTTCTCATCGGCTATCTGGTGGATCAGGTGTTGAACAGCAGTGAAATGATGCGCGATTTGCCCTTGGTCGCCATCGGCTTTGTCGCGCTGGCGTTGACCGAAGGCGCGTTCACCTTTATGAGCGGGCGTTTTGCCGCGCGCACCGCCGAAGGCATCGCGTTGAAAATTCGCAACTATCTCTATGACCATATTCAACGTCTGACATTCGCGTTTCACGACAAGATGCCGACGGGCGATTTGATTCAACGCGCGACATCGGATGTGGAAGCGGTGCGCAAGTTTTACGCGGAACAGGCGATTGGCGTCGGGCGCATCGTGTTGCTCTTTTTGGTCAACTTTATCGCGCTGCTGTTTCTCAACGCGCAGTTGGCGGCGCTCTCGGTCATTGTCGTGCCAATAATCGTTCTCTTGTCGTTTTTCTTTTTTCGCCGCGTATCCAAAGCGTACGAGCATTATCAAGAACAGGACGCGGTAGTTTCAACGACACTGCAAGAAAATTTGACCGGCGTGCGCGTGGTCAAAGCGTTCGCGCGCCAACAGTACGAGATGGACAAGTTCGAACGCGATAATTTCGAAAAATTTCGCCGCGGCAAGAAATTACTCATCATGCATTCGCTCTTTTGGCCCTCGGCGGACGTGCTGTGCGCGACACAAATGATCGCGGGCTTTGCGCTCGGCGCGTTGATGGTGATGAATCAGACGCTTACGCTGGGCGATTACGTGACGTATATGGGTCTGGTCGTGCTGTTGATTTGGCCCATGCGCGAATTGGGTCGCATGATTGTGCAAGCGTCCATGGGCATCGTCTCATTCGGACGCTTGGCGGAAATTATTCGCACGCAGCGCGAGCCGATTGAATATGGCGTCTATCTGCCGCGCGCGGATGAGCGCGTGCGCGGCGAGATTGTATTTCGCGGTGTCGGCTTTGAATATGAAAAATCAAGTCGCGTGCTGCACGATATTTCGTTCCACGCAAAACCCGGCGAGGTCATTGCGCTGATGGGGCCGACGGGTTCCGGCAAGACATCGCTCGTGAATCTCTTGCCGCGTTTTTATGAATATGAACGCGGGAGCATTGCGCTGGACGGCGTGGAATTGAACGCTTATCCGCGCGAATATTTGCGTCGCCATATCGGCATCGTGGAACAGGAACCTTTTTTGTTTTCGCGCACGCTGCGGGAAAATATCACCTACGGCGTCGGACGCGAGGTATCGGATGCCGAAGTGTTCGCGGCGGCGCAAGCGGCCGCCGTGCATGATGTCATCACAAGTTTTCCGGAAGGGTACAACACTCTCGTTGGCGAAAAAGGCATCACGCTTTCAGGCGGGCAAAAGCAGCGCGTGACGATTGCGCGCACAATTTTGAAAAATCCGCGCATCTTGATTCTCGATGATTCCACTTCGTCGGTGGATACCGAGACGGAAGAAGCGATTCGCGACGCGCTCAAAGAATTGATGCAAGACCGCACGACGTTTATTATCGCGCATCGGATTCAAAGTGTGATGAACGCGGACCAGATTCTAGTGTTGGAGCATGGGCGCATTACGCAGCGCGGCACGCACCGCGAATTGATTGAACAGGACGGGTTGTATCGGCGGATTTACGAACTGCAAGCGAAAATCGAAACGGAAGTGGAATCGGCCATCGCCGGCGAAATGGCCGCGCCAACGTTGCGCGCGCCCGAAACGGAATTTGCTCCGGTTCTGAATTGAAAAGGTCTCGCGGGATTTTTTCAATTTAGAGCTCTCAACTCATGTCATACGAATTTGAAGAAGAAGATTTTCAAGCGCAGCTGAGCGGCAAAACGCTCAAACGCATGTTCAAATTGACGCTGCCACACAAACGCTGGCTCATCGCGTTTATCGTCCTCATTACGCTGACGGCGGTGCAGGATGGCGTGTTCAATTATTTGAAAAAGCAAATTATTGACGCGGGGATCGCGCCGAATGACCCTGCCGCGTTGACGCGCGTGCTCGCCATTTACGCGGGCATTGCGTTGGTTCAGGCGGGCGCCGTATTCGGATTTATTTATTTCGCGGGCATTCTCGGCGAACGGGTGCAGTACGATTTGCGCAAAAAATTGTTCAATCATCTGCAAACGCTTTCGTTCTCGTACTTTGATCGCACAGCCGTTGGCTGGATTATGTCGCGTGTGACCTCCGATTCGGGACACATCGCCGACCTCATTACTTGGGGCGCGGTGGATGTGACGTGGGCAGTGATGAGCATTTTGACGGCGGCGTTCTTTATGTTGTGGTTGAATTGGCATTTGGCGCTCGTTGTACTGACCATCATCCCGATTTTGGTCATCGTCGCGTCATGGTTTCAAAAACGCATTATTCGCGAATATCGCATCGTGCGGAAAACCAATTCGCGGCTCACGGGCGCGTACAATGAAAATATTCAGGGCGTGCGTGTCATCAAGGCGTTGAATCGCGAAGAAAAAAATCTTGACGAATTCAGCGCGTTGACAGGGCAAATGTACAGCGCGTCGTATCGCGCGGCGCGTTTGTCAGTGTTATTTCTGCCCATCGTGCAGTTCATCAGTTCCATCGCGCTCGCGATTATCGCGTGGTACGGCGGCGCGCAAATCGCGTGGGGCATTATGACCGTCGGGACGCTGCAAGCGTTTATCGGTTATATCACGTTCATGTTGTGGCCCGTGCAAGATTTGGCGCGCGTCTATGCTTCGATGCAGCAAGCGGTGGCGTCGGCGGAACGCACCTTTTCGCTCCTCGATACGCCACCCGAAGTTGTAAATCGTCCGAACGCGCTTGAAACGGATACGCTACGCGGCACGATTGAATTCGACCATGTTGAATTTTATTACACGCCCGGTAAACCGGTGCTGCGCGATTTCAATCTTCAGGTGCAAGCGGGCGAGACGATTGCGCTCGTCGGGCCAACGGGCGCGGGCAAATCAACGATTGTGAATTTGGTCTGTCGCTTTTATGAACCAAAACGCGGCGTCATTCGCATTCACGGCGCAGATTATATGGACTTGACGCTGCACAGCATTCAAGCGCGCATCGGCGTCGTATTGCAAACGCCGCATCTCTTTAGCGGCACGATTCGGGAAAATATTCGCTATGGCAAACTTGAAGCGAATGACGCAGAGGTCGAACGCGCGGCAAAGGTCGCGGGCGCGCACGATTTTATCGCCACGCTCGACAAGGGGTACGCCGCGCAGGTGGGCGAAGGCGGCAACTTGCTGTCAACAGGACAAAAGCAACTGATTTCGCTCGCGCGCGCGGTTTTGGCAGACCCGGATATTCTCGTAATGGACGAAGCGACCAGCTCGGTAGATACGTTGACTGAGGCGCTGATTCAACGCGGGATGGAGCGTTTGATGAAGGGGCGCACGACCTTTGTGATCGCGCATCGGCTTTCGACCATCAAACGCGCGGATCGTATCCTCGTCATCGAGAATGGCGGCATTTCGGAAAGCGGCACACATGCGGAACTGCTCCGCAAACGCGGACACTATTACGAACTCTACACGCGCCAATTCCGCAAAGAGTTGGAAAGCGAGTACGGGTTGGGACGGTTGACGGGGTTGGCGGTGGCGGCGGAGTAGTGGCGATGGAGAAATGGAGTGAAGGAAAGATAGAGAGCAAAAGAAACCTGACGAGTCGAGATGACGCGTCAGGTTTTATGTTAGAATGAAAAAGCAAAGTGGGAAGCATGACTGCGGAACGCCTTTACTGTACGCGCTCTAAAGCGATTATGCAAGCCAAGTTATTTTGTTCGGTTTAGCGCGTATCAACAGCGTGTTAGGAGAAAAACCCGATGATGTCCCAAGATATTCGCTGGAAACAACGCTTTGGGCATTTCAACCAAGCATTCGCGCAACTACAGGCGGCGGTGGAGCTGTCACGCGAACGTCCTCTCTCCAATTTGGAAAACCAGGGCTTGATTCAGGCATTTGAATTCACGCACGAGTTGGCATGGAATACATTGAAAGATTTTTTGGAGGATCGCGGCGTCAGCAGTTTGTACGGTTCCAGAGATGCAACACGCGAGGCGTTCAAACGCGGCTTGATTGAAAATGGTGAGGCATGGATGAACATGATTCAAAGCCGCAACTTGACCTCCCACACTTATGATGAAACTACCGCAGCCGAAATCGTTAATGCAATCCTAAATTCGTACTTTATGGAATTTGTGGCGCTTCAACGCAAATTGCGCGCGCTGGCGCAGGAGGCACAATGATGCGCTTTGGCTTGACTGATTCTACAATCGAAAAAATTTCCAATGTGCTTGCCCAATATCCTCAAATCGAAAAAGCGATTCTCTATGGTTCGCGCGCCAAGGGTAATTACAAGCATGGCTCGGACATTGACTTGACGTTGTTGGGCGATTCCAATCTCACTCTGCGCGTGCTTTACAACATTATGGATAAACTTGAAGAGCTGCTCTTGCCCTACACGATTGACCTTTCGATTTTCGCAAACATCAATGACGCCGATGTGCGCGCGCATATCGAACGCGTAGGGGTGGTGTTTTATGAGAGAAGGTTGGTGGTGACGGCGGAATAGAGATGCAAAGGCGACAAGGTGAAGAGGTGATAAAGAAACGTTTCGGCGATACGCCTCCTCTCAAAGAAAATTAAACCTGACGCGTTGGGATGGCGCGTCAGGTTTTTCATTTATCTCAAATTGAGATATACTTACCGCGTGCATGTTATCTCGCGCAAGGCATTAAAACAATTTTGGGCGCGCCATCCCGACAGCAAAACGGCGCTGGTGCGTTGGCACAAGGCGATGGCGCACGCCGAGTTTGCGTCCTTTGACGAATTGCGCGCCGCGTTTCCCAGCGCGGATTTGGTTGAGCAATGGGTGGTGTTCAATATCGGGGGTAACAAATATCATCTCATTACCTCGATTCATTTCAATCGCGGCAAGGTCTATATTCGCGATGTGTTGACGCATCAGGCATACAGTAGGGAGGAGTGGAAACGATGAGTGTAATTACGAAAGAATTGCAAACTCACTGGTTGGGTGTGCGTCCCATCTTGACGATTCGCAACGAGCGCGAATATGACCAAGCCGTTGCGCGCCTCAACTTGTTGCTGGATGAAATCGGAACGAACGAAAAACATCCGCTCTACAGCTTGCTCGATACGCTTGGCACGCTGATTCATGCCTACGAAGAAAAACATATTTCGATGCCTGATGCGAATGGCGGCGAGATGTTGCAATTTTTTATGGCGGAACACGGCTTGACGCAATCCGACTTGCCCGAAGTGGGTTCGCAAGGCGTCATTTCGGAAATTTTGAGTGGCAAACGCGAATTGAATGTGCGCCAAATTCGCGCATTAGCGAAACGTTTTCATGTTTCGCCGGGGGTGTTTGTTTGAGGACGAATGGAAACGCGCCAATTCCGCAAAGAGTTGGAGAGCGAGTATGGGTTGGGACGACTGACGGGGTTGGCGGTGACGGCGGAGTGATTGCCAAAAGCAATGACAAGACAGGTCAGACACGCCGCTTTACCTTGAGAACGGCGCTTTATTCGACCGGGTTAAAATCGTTCATCTTGCGAATCCGCGCTTTGATTTCCGGGTCTTGCAATTCTTCCGGCGTGAAGTTCATCTTGTAATCGGCTTGCTCCTCATAACCGCCCGGTTCGTAAAACATCAAAGTAAGCATGTCTTGACCGCCGACCACGCGAACGCTATGCACAGTGTTCGGCGGAATATAAATCGCATCGCCGGCTTGCAGCACGCGCGTCTCGCCGTCAACCGTCCATTCGACTTGGCCCTCTAACACATAAAATGTTTCCGAATGCGTTTTATGAAAATGCGCCGGTACTTGAAACGTTGATAGCCAACGGGAACGCATGATGCTGTAACGACCTTCGCTTTGCGCGTTGGTGACCACGACCTCTACATCCGTCACGCCATCTTCTTCAAACGAGGGACGTTGCCCAGACATGGAAAAAACGGGTTTGGCGCTCATAAATCCTCCGTTGCGAGATTTAAATAACCGATGTTACGCGCACGTACGACAAATTTGAAATTTGCCGTACGTGCGCGCGCTATTTTTTAGCGAATATGCGTAACGTGAGTTAAATGAACAAGCGTAACAGAATTTATCTCGCTGTTACGCTTGTCAAAAAACGTTATTTCAAAAAAGCGGCAAACGCTTGTTGGCTTGCAAGAAAAAACTTTTACGCTTTCGCCAAATTGCGCAGCACCGTTTGCAAGATGCCGCCATTTTTGTAATAGTCCACATCCACCGGCGTATCGAGACGCGCAATCGCTTCAAACGTCGTCTGTCGTCCATCATCCGCTGTCGCAAGAACCTTAAGAACTTGGCGCGGCTTAATATCATCGTTAACGCCGAGAATGTCGTACGTCTCGCGTCCCGTCAAGCCAAGCGAATCCGCGTTTTCCCCGGGTTTGAACACAAGCGGCAGAATGCCCATGCCGACGAGATTCGAACGATGGATGCGCTCGAAAGATTCGGCGATGACCGCCTGCACGCCGAGCAGCAGCGTGCCTTTAGCCGCCCAATCACGCGACGAGCCGGTGCCATATTCTTTGCCCGCGATAATAATAAGCGGCACGTTTTCTTGTTTGTATCGCATCGCCGCGTCAAAAAAGGAGAGTTCGACGTTATCGGGCTGATGCAGCGTGAGCGGACCCTCTTTGCCGCCCAGCAAAAGATTTTTGATGCGAATATTGGCGAACGTGCCGCGCATCATCACTTCATGATTGCCGCGCCGCGTGCCGTACTGATTAAAATCGTACGGCTGCACGCCGTGCGCCTCGAGCCATTTGCCAGCGGGACTGTTCTTGGCGATATTGCCCGCGGGCGAAATATGGTCCGTCGTAATGCTATCGCCAAAAAAGCCCAACACGCGCGCCTTGTGAATTTCACGCAGCGGTTCGGGCGCCATTTTCAAATGTTCAAAAAAGGGCGGATGCGCAATATAAGTCGAATCGTCGCGCCATGTGTACGCTTCGCCGCCCGCGGTTGGAATCTCGTTCCACATCTCGTTGCCGTTAAAAACATTGCCGTACGATTTTTCAAACATCTGCGCGTCAATTGAAGCGGCAATCGTCTGCGTAATTTCCTGCTGCGTGGGCCAAATATCGCGCAAATAAACCGGCTGCCCATCTTTGCCGACGCCCAACGGCTCGGTCGCCAAATCAATGTCCGTCGTGCCTGCCAACGCGTATGCGACGACCAACGGCGGCGACGCGAGAAAGTTCGCCTTGACGTACGGATGCACGCGCCCTTCAAAATTGCGATTGCCCGAAATCACCGCCGATGCGACAAGATTGCCGTCGGTGATGGCTTGCGTCACCGGTTCAGGCAGCGGGCCCGAATTGCCGATGCAGGTCGTGCAACCGTACGCGACAACATCAAAGCCAAGTTGTTCGAGGTACGACAGCAAACCCGCTTTCGTCAAATATTCGGTGACGACTTTTGAACCGGGCGCGAGCGAAGTCTTGACATACGGTTTTACGGCGAGACCTTTTTCAATCGCTTTTTTCGCGACGATGCCCGCGCCAATCAATACCGATGGATTGCTCGTATTCGTGCATGACGTAATTGAGGCAATCACCACTGCGCCATGCGTAATCGTGGCGGAATGACCATTGTCGCGCACGTCTCCCGTTTTCGCGAGCGCGATGTCGTCCAAACCGTACCCGCGTTCTTTGACCGGCGCGGTGAGCGCCGCGCGAAAAACTTTTTTCAAATCTCGCATCGCAACGCGGTCTTGCGGGCGTTTTGGGCCCGCCAACGATGGCTCTACCGTCGCAAGATCGAGTTCAAGCGAATCGGTAAATACAGGATCGGGCGTCTCCGCCGAGCGGAATAATCCTTGTTCTTTGGTATAGCGTTCGACCAAATCCGCGGCGCGCGCGCGCCCCGTCGCGCGCAAATATCTCAAAGTTTCCGCGTCGGTGGGAAAAAAGCCGCAGGTCGCGCCATATTCGGGCGCCATGTTGCCAATCGTCGCGCGATCGGGCAGCGCCATATTGGCAAGCCCCGCGCCATAAAATTCCACAAATTTATCCACCACGCCTTTTTTCCGCAAAATCTGCGTGACGGTCAAAACCAAATCGGTCGCGGTGACGCCATCGCGCAGCGAACCGGTCATTTTAAAACCAATCACTTGCGGCATGACCATGTATAACGGCTGCCCTAGCATGACCGCTTCGGCTTCAATGCCGCCGACGCCCCAGCCCAACACGCCGAGACCATTAATCATCGTCGTATGCGAATCGGTGCCGACGAGCGAATCGGGATACGCTTCGCCATTACGCGTGAGAACGCCTTGCGCCAGATATTCCAAATTCACTTGATGAATAATGCCCGTCGAAGGCGGCACAACGCGCAAATTTTCAAACGCTTGCGAACCCCATTTTAAAAATTCATAACGTTCGCGATTGCGCTGAAATTCTAACTGGTCGTTGCGAATGAGCGCGGTCACGGCGCCAAAAAAATCCACCTGCACCGAATGGTCAATGACCAAATCAACGGGAACGAGTGGATTGATTTTTTTCGGGTCGCCGCCCAACTGCTTCATCGCATCGCGCATCGCCGCCAAATCCACGATACACGGCACGCCGGTAAAATCTTGCATCACGACGCGCGCGGGCATAAACGGCAATTCCACCGGCGCAGGATTTAGCGCGTCCCATGCCGCGAGATTCTTTACATCTTGTTCGGTGACAATGTAATTATCTACATTGCGCAGAACCGCTTCGAGCAAAACTTTTATCGAAAAGGGGAGTCGTTCGAGATTGGGCGCCAAACCGAGCTGCGCGAGTTTATCGAGGCGATAAATGGCGTATTCGCCAAACGCGCCGCGCGCGCCAAATGCGTCTATGCGAGGCATGTTAATTTTTCCTTTCGGGACACACAGGGTCCCTCTAAAATATTCCGACCACACAGCGGTCAGAACTGACCGGATAGGTCAGCAAGAAAAAATTATACCACAATCGCGCCCATTAGAGCGAATTCCTGTTTGGTCCAAGGTAAAAGACCCTTTGGATTTTCGGAAACCCAAAGGGTCTGTCCCCTAAATCAAATCGGAAACCGGTCTAGGCGCCGTAGACGACGAAGCAATCCAAGCAGCGCCGCGAACCATGCCAGCAACGCGATGTAAATAAAATAATGCGGGATGAAATTCAAAAATTCCAAATCCAGCGTTTGAGCTACGCCAAGCGTCGCGACGGTGTACATACCGAGCGGAAAAACCGCGCCCCAGTCAAGCGGATTATAAGTGAGCGGAAATTCTTTGACCAAGTATTGCCAGATGGTCAGGATGACGAGCATCGGAATCCACCACGTTCCGGTTGCCCAATAAAAGATGGTGAATCCTTTGAGAAAAGGGAGAAGCGCTTGCAAAAGCGCCGCGTCGGGAGCGTTGCCAATGAGCAGCGTCCCGGCAAAAGCGGAAATCGCCATCGCGCCCATATCAATCCAATATGGCGGCGTCAAATCGCCGGGCGCGAATTTAAAAAAAGTGTAGCGATAAAAAATGAGCGAAATCATCCAGATATAAAGCATTCCGCCCCATAACCACATACACAACGCCAAAAAATTTGTCGCAAGCCGATACGGCTCTGGCCAATGCGACGCCAACAGCGCGCTCAAGACGGCGATGGATTGCGCCGCGACGACGCCAATCAACCACGCGCCCGCGATGCCTTCGCCCAACGAGGGCTTGGTTTTTTTTACCGTTAACGCGGCAAATACCGCGTAATTGAAACCCGCCCATAACAGAATTCCGAATGTCCACAAAATTGTGGCGACGCCGTAATCGCCGGTGATGCGAATGAACTGACTGCCCAACACGCACGTTCCCGCCGTCGTCGTCAAAAAATCGGGCCCGCGATGATGGTCGGTCAAATCTTGCAAGAATTGGCGCGGGAACCAAATTACGCGCAGCGCCGTCAAAATCCACAAGACAACATAGGCAAAAATATTTAGCCCGAGCAGTCCGACGGCAATCAGACGCAAACCCATTACATCGGCGGCGATGGAAATAATTCCTGTCGCCATGACGAGCGCAAAATAAGCCGGCGACAAGTCGCGGATGCGCTCCCGCACAGGCGCTGACAATGGGCGCGCAACCCAAGCGCTGACAATATCGAAAATTTTCATCTTGACGCGCTCTTTATATTTTTAGGGGCCAGTTTGCGGACGAATCCAATTCGCTCCAAAAACGCCTTGCCCCTCCAACGCATATTTCAATTTTGAAAAAAAACTGCGCGACATTCGCGTCGCGCAGCAAAGATTTATTTTTTGGCGCGCGGCTGATAACTGCCCGGCGCTGATCGGAACGCGATGGCTAACCGATTCCAGCCGTTGATGGCGACAATCGCCAACGTCAAATCCACCAACTCTTTTTCGCCAAAATATTTGCGCGCGTCTTCGTACGCCGCATCGGGAATGTGCGTGTCCGCCACGCGCGTCACGCTTTCGGTCCACGCGAGCGCCGCGCGCTCCCGTTCGGTAAAGAACGGCGTCTCGCGCCACGCGCTGAGCGCATAGAGGCGCTGTTCGCTTTCGCCATTCGCGCGCGCGTCTTTGGTGTGCATATCCAAACAATACGCGCAGCCATTGATTTGCGAGGCGCGCGTTTTCACCAATTCAAGCAGTGAATCTTCCAAACCGCTGTGATGCACGTACGCTTCTACATCGCTCATCGCTTGTAGCGCGCCCGGCGCCACTTTACCATATTCAAGTCGCGCTTTCATAAAATGTTCCTTTGCGCTGCGACAAAACAATTTGACGCGCATGACAAATCACCGCGCTAGCGCGGTGGCTTGGTCGTGCGTCAAATTCAGTTCGTCGCGAATTTGTTAGTTCGTCATTGCTGCGCCGACTCGGCGGCGTTTTTTTGAATCATAAAACGATACCACTGCCAGAGCCAGCGTCCATTCTTTTCTTTGGTTACCAAATGATAACCATTCTTTTCAACCCACGCAGGCAATTCCCACCACGAGATGCGATCGCTGCTCAACAATTCCAGCACATCGCCCGGCTGCATTCCTTGCAACATTTTTTGAATCTTGACAAAGCCCGCGCACGCCTTGCCGCGATTGTCGAGACGCTGCGAAGGCGCGGGCGCTTTGGGCGCGTTCAAATCATCGAGATCGCACATGCCTTTGATGGGCGAACACGCGCGCCACATCGGACAGGTGAAAAAGATGACGATGAGCGCGGCGACGAGGCCGATTTTGACCAAAATCAACTGACCGAAAAATGAAAAGAGCAGCGCGTCCAAATTCAGACCAATGTAGGGATACGCTTGCAGCAAGCCGGTAATAAAAAGCGTCGGCAAAATGAAGCGCACCGTCCAACGAAACCGTTCGAGCTGCTGCGCGGCGGCGACAACTGTGCCAATCGAAAGCGTTGCTTGCGCGCCCGGCACGGCAATAAAAATATTCCACACCGCGCCGCCAATCCACGATGTAAAGGCGAGCATGTGCAATGAGCGCAGCAACCACGCGAACGGTTGATTCGGAAAAGTGAGATGCGCGTCAAGAAACGCCGTCAACACTACCGCGAGAACGAGCGCGCCCCACGTCACGCGCGTAAAATGATTTTCGTACGCGCGTTCTTCGGATTGTGGATGCGTAACCAGCCAGCCCACGAGCGCCAACGCAACCACCAACGTGGCGGCATTGGCAAAAAGCAACATCTGGTCAAATGGATTGTTTGCCCAGCCCGCAAACCAAAGTAGATGCGGCAGCGTCAAGACGCCTACAATTAGCGCGCCCAGCGCAATCGCGCGAAATCGCGCTTGCTGCGCGACGCTAAAACGCGCGACATCGGCGGTCTCTTCTACCAAGTCAGGGCGTCGCACGAACCAACCCCACCACATTGTTCCGCCCACCAGCACGCCCAGCGCGACCAGATGCAGCCAACGCACAATCGCCCACACGGCGGGCGCGCCGTGAATCGTCATCGTCAAGTACGTGCCGACGAGTGACGCCACGCCGATTGTGACCAACGCGACACGCGGCAGCATATAACGGTCAAGCAAGCCGTTATCCATCTTGGATCGGGTCATTGTATTAGCTGTCATCTCTCTCTCCTTGAGGGCGATTTTTTAGAGCCGATTCCACTTTGATTTGTGGGTAGACCTTTCGAGTTTCCGAAAACCCGAAAGGTCTTGCCCCACAAACGAACTAGGAATTCGCTAAGCGGCGATTTTTGCGCCGACAATTTCCAATGGCGCTGCCGCGGGCGCGCGAGTCAACCTCTGCCAAACTTGCGCCGCGACTTGGCGCAATTCCGCGCCGGCTAGCGAGCGATCATCCAGCGCGACAGGGCGCCCCTGGTCGCCGCCTTGGCTGACAAAGGGCTGTAATGGCACCTGCCCCAATAACGGAATCCCCACCTCTTTGGCAAACCGCTCGCCACCGCCACTACCAAAAAGCTCGTGCCGTTTGGCGCATTCATCGCACACGAAATAACTCATATTCTCGACGACGCCCAGCACATCCACATTCAATTTGCGAAACATGCCGACCGCTTTGCGCGCGTCATCCACCGCGACTTGTTGCGGCGTAACAACGACCACCGCGCCATCGGGCTGCGCATGTTGGATGAGCGACAAGGCAATATCGCCCGTCCCCGGCGGCAGGTCAACCACCAGCGCGTCCAATTCGCCCCAATCCACATCGGTCAAAAATTGACGAATCAATTTGTCCGTCATTGGGCCGCGCCAGATGAGCGGCTGACTGGGGTCCACCATCAAACCAATCGAGACCAACTTGACGCCGTGCGCTTGCGCCGGCACAATTTTTCCATCGCGCGCGGGCGGCAATTCTTGCACGCCAAACATGCGCGGCACATTGGGGCCATACGCGTCCGCGTCCATCAAACCCACGCGCAAGCCATTGCGCGCGAGCGCGACGGCGAGATTCACCGCGACAGTGGATTTGCCAACGCCGCCCTTGCCGCTGCCAATCGCGATTACGCGCCGAAAAGCGCCGCGCCCGATTTGCGTAGGCGCGTGTCCGCCTTGCGCGCCAACCGTCGCAAGCTCTCCCACTTCAATTCTTAAATCTCGAATCTCGCGATGCTTTGCCAATTCCGCGCGCACCGCCCCGACAATCTGCGATTGAATTTCCGGCGCGAGCTGTCCAATGGCGAGCGAAACAGTCGCCGCGCCATCGCACTCGGCAACGCGCTGCACCAAGCCAAACGATACGATATCGCGCGAATAACCGGGATACGAAATAGTTTTGAGAGCTTGCCAGATTTGATCTTTGGGTGTCATTTCGCCATCTCCCAACCGAGTTGTTGTTTTGCCGCGTCGGTCATCATCATCGGATTCCACAGCGGCGTCCACACCACTTGGACCTCGACCGCTTTGACATCCGCGCCATTTTGCCAGATTGCCGATTCCGCCATACTCGTCAGGTACGTATGCAGCGGACACGCGGGCGTCGTCATGGTCATCGCCACGCGAACTTGACCATCGTTCACTTGAACGTCGTACACCAAACCCAAGTCAACGATATTGATACCCAATTCGGGATCAATCACCTGTCGTAATGCTTGCCATACTTGCGCCGCTTCCATTTCACTTCCTCGCGTTCAGTATGCCTTGAAAACACTCCATTGTCTTTGTAATATCACAAACAAGTCACGTTCAAAAATAAATTTGCGGAAATTTTAATGAATTTCCAAGCCGTCGCGCATCATCGTCGCAACAGCATCCCAAGCGCAACGACGGGCGGACCAAGCGCGGCAAGCGCTGCCATTTCCAACGCCCAGCGTCCATTCAATGCCGTTGGCAAAAGAGCCGTCAGCGGAATCAGAGTGACAATGAGCGCAATAACCGCAAACGTTAGCCATACACGCCCACGCGCGCTTGCCGCGCCCCAAGTGAATTCCGCCGCCGCGACCAAGCCGAGCGAAACGAAACCGAGCAGCAAAATATGGAGATACAAGATACGCAAACCCGCGCTTTCACCCCATACCGCCAGCGGCGGCACACTCAAACCCAATTCCGCCAGAGCTTTGAGCGCCAAAAACACGAGCGGGATTTTCCACACACTCGCGCGCGGCATGACGCGCCACAATGCGCGAATGACGAAAAGCAAGCCGCCGCCGACCAAAATGCCGCCCACGCCGGCGACAAGGCGCAGCGCGCTTGGCACAAGCTCAACTTGCACGCCGAGTAAAAATGTGACGGGCAAGCCAATTAGAATAAAGCGCTGCCCGCGCCGCAACTGCGCGTCATCCGCTTGAGGAAATTCGACGAGCGCCAAACCCAAGACCGCGAGGACGAACCAGCCATCGGAAAAAAGATCGAGAAAAAGGTCCACTGTCGCCGCAGTCATAAATGGGTCGGTCACATGCAGCGCAACCAATAGCGCGCGCCCCCACGCGCCAAACGAAGAAAGGATTAAAAAAATAATCGCCCAATCCCAAAAACGCAGCGCGGCATTGCGCGCGACGCCGCGCGTTTCGGTGAAATACAACCATGCAAACACGTACCACATCAAGATATTGAGCGACGCCCCAATGACGCCCGGCGGCAGCCGCGAACCATTCAACTCCACCGTCTCATAACCGAAAAACAAAAAAGGGAAATAGGCAAGCAGCGCAAACGCGAGGGTGGCGCCAATCAGCCAGCGCCAATGCCGCCTCGGCGAGCGTTGTGTAAAAGCAGGCAGTCGCGCGACGATGAGCGCTATCAACGCCACTGTCGCCCAGCCGAAATACATCAGATGCGAATGCGCGTGACGAACATTGCCAAACTGCAAACCAAATGGCAAGCCGAACAACATTCCCGCGCGATAGAGCGCGCCCGTGCTGCCGGCTAGCGCGAATAACGCGAGCGCGCCAAACCATGCTTTGCGAAAAACGGTCAAAGATTCAGGCATTAACGGAACTATTTTTTTCACGTGCTGCGCACGACGCGCGCCGCGACAAATAAAAATCGGCCGCCCAAACCATACGACACAATACGCAATCTGTCTTTGCGTTAATGCAACAACTCGACAAGGTTATGCCATGCGATAGTTTGACTTTGCCAAACGCACGACAAATTTGAAATTTGTCCTGTCAACTTAGCGGCGCGCGCAAATATGCTATACTCGTTGCGACAGCTTTAAATTTTGAACACGAGAAACGCATGTATTTATTTCCAGACGATTTGGTACTGCTCAAAGGCGGCGGCGATTTAGGCACGGGCGTCGCGTGGCGTTTGCACAAGGCGGGTTTTCCCGTCATCATTACAGAATTGGCGCAGCCCTTGGTCGTGCGGCGCACCGTCGCGTTTGCGAGCGCGGTCTATGACGGCGAAATCGCGGTGGAAGGCATCACAGCATGGCGCGCCGATTCGCTTGCAGAGGCGCGTCAATTATTGGACGATGAAATGATTCCGGTGCTAATTGATCCCGCCTGTCAGGCGCGCGAAATATTGCGTCCTCGCTTTTTGATTGACGCGATTATGGCAAAACGCAATACCGGCACGCGCAAAAATGACGCGGCGCTCGTCGTCGCGCTCGGGCCAGGTTTCACGCCGAATGTGGATTGCCATTGCGTCATCGAGACGCAGCGCGGGCATAATCTCGGACGCGTGTGGTGGACGCGCGCGGCAGAGCCGAACACGGGCATCCCCGGCGAAATCGGCGGCAAAGGCAGTGAACGCGTCTTGCGCGCGCCGTGCGCCGGCATCATGCACGCGCGCGCGCAAATCGGCGACAGCGTGCGTCAGGGCGATGTGATTGCGTCGGTGGAAGAAACGCCTGTGTACGCGCCGTTTGATGGCGTGCTGCGCGGCTTGGTTCACGACGGCTTGCGCGTATCGGCGCAGTTGAAAATCGGCGATGTGGACCCGCGCGCGCGGCGCGAACATTGTTTCACCTTGAGCGACAAGGCGCTGGCATTGGGGGGGGGGGCGATGGAGGCGCTGTTGGAGTGGCTGCAAAGCCATCCGCGTTGAACGCGCGCGTTTCAGCATTCAACGCGTGCCAGCGCAAACAAGCATTATGCGTTTAACACAGGCCTTTTCGATTCAATCGCGCGATGTGGTCGCGTTCGTCGGCGGCGGCGGCAAAACGACGGCAATGTTTCAGCTTGCCGCCGAATTGGTCGCGCAAGGCAATCGCGTCATCACCACCACGACCACGCGAATTTTCGCCGCGCAAATTCGCCTCGCGCCGCAGCATATTTTCGCGACCGAGTTGGACCAACTGCTGCGCGACACGCAAGCGGCGCTGCGCGCAATGCCGCATACACTGATCATTGGCGCGACAAATCAAGACGGCAAAGCATTCGGCGTCGAACCCGCGTGGATTGACGCGCTCGCCGCGGCGAATCTCGCGGACGTGATTTTGCTCGAAGCGGATGGTTCGCGGATGCGTTCTTTCAAAGCGCCCGCGGAACACGAACCTGTCGTGCCGCAAACGACGACCCTGCTCGTCCCTATAGTCGGCATTGACATATTAGGCAAGCCATTGAACGAGGAAAATGTTCATCGCGCCAATTTGGTCGCGCGCTTGGCGGAGATGCCGCTAGAGACGCCGTTGCAGGTCGAACAAATCGCGCGCGTCCTCGCGCATCCGCAAGGCGGTTTGAAAAATCTGCCCGTCGCCGCGCGCGCGCTTCCGCTAATCAATCAAGTCGAGAATGACGCGCAAACGCGCGCGGCAAAACAACTTGCGGCGCTGCTGCTGCGCCATGACGCAATCAGCGCGGTAGCCATCGGCGCGGTCAAGCATCCTCAAGCGCCAATCTCTATGCTGCAAACGCGTGTCGCCGCGATCATTCTCGCGGCGGGCGGTTCTACGCGCATGGGCGGCGCGACAAAACAATTATTGCCATGGGGCGATCGCACATTGGCGCAAAACGCGATAGCGCTGACAGCGCGCGCGCAAGTGGCCGATATTGTGGTGGTGACCGGCAATCGCGCGGACGAGGTGACGCGCGCATTGGGCGACACGCCCGCGCGCGTCGTGTTCAATCCTGATTGGGCGAGCGGACGCGCGTCGAGCGTGCGCGCGGGCATTGCGGCGCTGCGCGCAAATTGCGCGGCGGCGATCTTTATCAATGCCGACCAACCTTTTCTCACCGCCGATTTGATTGATCAAATCATTGCGCGTTACGCGTCCACGCGCGCGCCGATTGTGGCGCCGACTTTTGATGGTCAAATTGGCAGTCCTGTTTTGTTTGCGCGCGCGCGCTTTCAAGAACTCGCCGCGCTGCAAGGCGATGTAGGCGGCAAAGAGTTGTTTGAAAAATATCGCGCCGAACTAGAGACAATCGCCATCGCCGATACGCGCGCGGCAATGGATGTGGATACGCCCGCCGAGTACGCGCGGGCAAGCGAGCTCGCGCGCGGAGATTTGAAAGATTGAACGCGCGCGCGTTTGAATGCTTGAGGAGTTATCGGCGCTTGGCTGATTGAAAAACTTTCGCTTTGCGATTCGCGACCCGCGCCTCGCGACGCGTCTTGCGGCAGCGGACGACAGTATGACCGAACTGTATTTGATTCGACATGGCAACGCGAAAAAACGTCAGGGTGAATCGTACGTCACCGCGCCGCTGACCGCTTTGGGGCGCGCGCAAGCTACCGCGACGGGCGAATATTTGCGCCGCGCTGGAATCGCGTTCGACGGTTATTATTCCAGTCCGCTGCTCCGCGCGCGCGAAACGGCAGCTCTTATCGGAGCGCCGCTCGGGCAAACGCCGCAAACGCGCGCTGGCTTGCAAGAGCTTGAATATCGCGAACTGCCTGCGACCTTGGCGCTCGAATTATTCGCGCGCACGGGCATCTTGAACGCGTATTTTGAAGCGCATGCCGGGCGCGCGCTGCGACATCCGACGCTCGGACGCATCGCGCGCGCGTTGATAGAAATTTTGCGCGCGCATCCGCGCGAGCGCGTTGGCGTGGTCGCGCATGGCGGAGTTATTTCAGGCGTGTTGGCATGGTATTTTCCGCGCGAACGCAAACACTGGTGGCGCGTGACGGTCGGCAACTGTTCTATTACGCGTTTGCAAATCGAAGCGGAACACGCGCGCCTGTTGGCGGTGGATGAGGTGGAACATCTCGACGCGCTGCGCGACTCGGCGCACGCGCGCAATTATTCTTTGATGGGCGACGGGACCGCCTAATGGGTCGCACAGATGCGCTTGCTGTCGCCAATTTCTAACTGGCGTGATCATCCCGCCGCTGAACTGAACTATCTCCACGCGCGAGTTTTAAATAATCGCCAAATTTCACCTATGCTATAATGATAATGTACGTTTGAAATGGAACCGAGCAAAGATGAATCCCGAGTCAATCAGTTTGTGGGCGGATGTAGCGGCGATTTTTATTTTGGCGCAGCTGCTGCTCTTTACTGTGCTGATGGCGGTCGCGCTGGGCATCGGTTGGTGGTATTTGCGCCAAGCGCGCAAAAAATTGATTGTGCCGTTTTTGATGGGACAGGTTTACGCGCTGCGCGCGCAACAAATCACAACCAAGGTCAGCGATAATATCTCGAATGTGCCGATCGCATTGTACGCGACGGCTGAACGTATTCAAGTGACAGCGCGGACGTTCACGCGTCGCAAGCGCGCGCCCAAGGATTGAAATGGCTGAAACACCAATACAAAATCAAACCGAAAACTCAATGGCGTGGGATGATTTGCGCACCAGTCCCGCGTTTCCGGCGATTGTGGGCGGGCTGGCTGGCGCCATCGGCGGCATCGCGTTGATGTTTCTCTTCAGCCGCCTGACCAAAGCCAAAAAAAATTCGCCGGCGGCGTATGATGCGGACGGCAATCCGATGAATATCGTCTATTTGCCTCCGCCGGAACAATTTCGTGTCTTGGGTTTTACGGTCGGCGATTTGATGACCTTTGGCGGTCTGGGAATTGGCTTGTATCGCCAATATCGCAAGCTGCGCCGCGCCAACGCGTTAGAACTGGAAGCGTCAGAACTTGAATCTCAAACCGACCGATTGCTGGCGCCGCCATCCGATCTATCTCACGGCGCGCGCTAGAAATAATTTCGCGCTGCGGATTCACTGCCGATATGGAGTAACGCAATTGCAATCGCTATGCCCGGAACGGCAGAGGATTGCATTTTTTTAACTGACGTTATACGGCGGCAGAATAGGCACGTAACGCAAAGATGATATATCGCTCTGTGAAATACGACATGGAAAATTTCCACGGCGTTCCAGAATAAACCGATAACGCTATGAATGATTTGTATCCTAAACGCGGGGCGCGCGACCCCGATATCATGCAGTTGGAAATAGGGCGCTATAAACGCGCGCATATTCCGCCCGGTCCGCCGCCAAAGCAAGATCCGCGCGAACGCGTGCTGAATTTCGACGAAGTTTTTCTCGGCTATGACGAGACGCAAGCGATTGTCGAAGCGATGCGCTGTATTCATTGTCCATCGCCCGAACCGTGCATCTTGGGCTGTCCGGTGCATAATGATATTCCGACGGCGTTGTTGCTGATTGAGCAAGGCAATTTTGTCGAGGCGTCAATGGTCTTTCGCGCCACGCACAATATGCCCGAAGTGTGCGGTCGCATTTGTCCGCAAGAAATTTTGTGCGAAGGTTCCTGCACGGTCGCGGGCTATGACCGCGCGGTCAATATTGGCAAACTTGAAGCGTATTGCACAGACTGGCAGCGCACGCATGAGGGCTTTCCGACCTACCAGCTTGCGTCGCCAACCGGACGTCACGTTGCCATCGTCGGCAGCGGTCCGGCGGGCATGTCCGCCGCCGAAGAGCTGATGCGCGACGGTCACACCGTCGTCGTGTATGAAGAATGGCCCAAGCCCGGCGGCTTGAATGTATATGGCATTCCCGGTTTCAAACTGTCGAAACAGATTTTGGCGGAAAAAGCGGCGTGGCTCGAAACCTACGGCGTAAAATTTATTTGCAATACGCGCATCGGCAAAGATATTTCGATTCAACGGTTGTTGGATGAATACGACGCGGTCTTTCTCGGCATTGGCGCGCCAATCGGCAATAAAGCGCGCATCCCCGGCGAAAACTTGAAGGGGGTGTATCAAGCGACAGAGTTTTTGGTGCGCGCGAATCTGCCGCTCGCGGATTTGCCGCAGCGCATTCGTTCGCGTCCCGAAATCGCCAAACATATGGCAGTGATTGGCGGCGGCGATACTTCGATGGATTGCGTACGCAGTTCCGTGCGCCTGCAAAAACAATCCGGCATGACGGACGGCGTGGTAACTGATTACTATCGCCGCACTGAAAATGAAATGCCGGGGCGCGCCGAAGAACGGATGCACGCGAAACAAGAAGGCGTCCATTTTGAATTTCTCGTCGCGCCGGTGCAATTTATCGGCGACGAAAACGGGCATGTGCGCGAGCTCGAACTACAGCGCATGGAATTGGGCGCGCCGGACGCGTCAGGCAGACGCTCGCCGCAACCGGTGGAAGGGTCCAATTTTCGCGTGCCGGCGGATGTGATTGTATTGGCGTTGGGGTACAGTCCCGACCCAACGATTGGCGATTCTTTGCCCGCGCTAGAGAAAGGATGGAAAGGGCTCTTTAAAGTCGAGACCGAATTCACCGGCGCGACAAATATTCCCGGTTTGTACGCGGGTGGCGACGATGTGCGCGGCGCGGACCTTGTGGTGACCGCAGTAGCTTCCGGACGACATGCCGCGCGCGCGATGGACGCGTATTTGCGCGCGCTTGAAACGCCATTCAAACGCGACACGGGCGAGTCCGCGCCGACTCTGGCATAAAAAAACCCGTCCGCATGGACGGGTTCATTTTTTTATTCGGCCTGCTCAATCAGCGGTTCTATCGGCGCCGCGTCCGCAATCGGGACAACCGGCGCGTCATTGAACGACTCAAAGCTGGAACCGGCTGCGGCAGGAGTGGATGACGCGCCATTGGTCGGTTCAGGCGCAGGACTGACAGCCGCCGCTTGCGCCATTTGCTGCTGCTGTTGCGCGGCAATAGCGAGCGCGGTGACGACTTCGGGATGGTCGCGGCGGAAATGCAATAACCGCAGCGTGCGTCCGTCCATATCCCGAATCTCTTCCAACAAAATGCCGCGTTCTTTAAAGCCCGTAAGAATGACATCCACTTGCATGGGCGTCAATTCGACTTGATTGCTGGGCGCGAGAGCGTGCGTTTTGACAAACAAAAAGGTGAGATATGGGCGAGTGCGATCGAGATATTCAATCAGTTTGAGTAATTTGACTTCGGCTTGTTGATTATTTGGGACAGGGGTCGCCTCGTAACCGATCGGCGGTCTGCCAGTCATACCGGCTTCGCGCGCAATCGGCGTCCAACCTTCTTCAAAAATCGGATCGTTAAGATCCGCTGCCGCAATCAAATCATTGGACACACAACCCGGCACGCCTGCCACCACCACGCGCTTGTTGAAACGATAGCGCGCGCGCGCGACCGCGCGAATGAAATCGCTGTCGCCGGTCATGAGAATGAGTGTGGTCACGGTTGGGCGGTCGAGCAGACAATCAATAATGTCCAACAGCATCGCCATATCCGATGAACTTTTGTGTTGGACATCGGGGCTGCGGCGGGGAATATCGCGCGGGGAAATGCCTGCGACTTCGAGTTTACGACGGTAAAATTCGGGATGTTCCGTAAAATCCGCGTATGCGTTGGCGAGCGCGACGGGTCCGTACGCGCGCGCTTTTTCCATCAATTTCTGCGGTTCGGGTTCGAGACCAAACGTATTTTTCAACCCGTAACGCACATTTTCAAAATCAATAAAGAGGGCGACTTCGCCGCTTTCAGACATAGTATTTATTAGCATAGACTCACCCCAGTGGAGTGAGCGTACACCAAACTCCATCTAGTAAAGATTTGTCCTTGCCATTCGCAAAGGTTTGCAAAAGGTTCCGAATAGGTTAAGATTCCGTAAAGATATTAACAGGATAACAGTCTCTTGTCAACCACAAAAGATCCAATTCAGCCAATTATCATTTGGACACTGCGCGCAGCGGGCGTCGCGGCGTTTTTGGCGTTAATTTGGTGGTTCGCCGCGCCGCCGCCCATTCTCGTCACACTCGGCGCGCCGCAGACCGTCGAAACGCTTCATCCCAAAATGGGCATCCACACGCGCATGACGGACGAAGTAGAGACTTGGAAAATAAAAAAGAATTACGAAATGGCGCGCGAGATGGGCACGCCATACGTGGTGGAATTTTTTCCGTGGGCGTACATTGAAAATCAAAAAGGCGAATTTGATTGGGATCATGCGGACACGATGATTAATCATGCGCGCCAACAGGGCTTGACGATGATTGCGCGCTTGGGTTTCGTGCCGTCATGGGCGCGCCCCGAAAATACGTCGGTCAATTATTTGGACAAAAATAATTATTCTGCGTTTGGCGATTTTGTCGCGGCGTTCGTGGAACGCTACAAGGGGCGCGTGGACAATATTGTTATTTGGAACGAGCCGAACGTGAGTTTTGAATGGGGACAGCGGGCGCCCGACCCGGCGGCGTATACTGAATTGCTGCGCGTGGTCTATCCGCGCGCGCACGAAAAAAATCCCGAGGTCCAAGTTCTCGCGGGCGCGCTCGCGCCCAATCTGGCGCCGCCCGGCGGCACGCCTGACGCGATGAACGATTTGGAATATCTGGACAAAATGTATCAAGCGGGCGCGCAAAATTATTTTGACGCGCTCGCCGTCCACGCGTACGGTTGGAAAGCGCCCGCCGCCGAAGCGCCATCGCCCGACCGCGTAAACTTTCGGCGCACGGAACTCTTGCGCGACCTCATGCTAAAATATGGCGATGCCGCGAAAAGCGTCATGCTCACCGAAGGCGGCTGGAATGACCATCCGCGTTGGACCAAGGCAGTCACGCCCGCCGAGCGAATTCAAAACACGCTCGCCGCGTACGATTGGTGCGAGCAAACGAGCTGGATTAAAGTGTGCGCGCTGTGGGTTTTCCGCACACCCGCGCCGACGTACACTTTTAACGATTATTTTTCGTTCGTAACACCAGACTTTGACCCCAAACCGATTTATTACGAAACGCAAAAGTACGCGCGAGGCAAGTGAGGAGAGGTTGGAGCTTGAGACTGAAGATTAGAGACTGGAGATTTTTCGATTTGCGATTTGTGATGCGCGAAAGGGATGGAAGAGAAAATGCGGTTTTCGGAAATGATGGAACGCGCGGTACAGGCGCGAAAACAATACGCGAAATTTGAAAAAGAAAAATATGGCGCAAATTGGACGAATGAGGAGTTGGCGCTCGGTTTGGTGGGCGACGTCGGCGATTTGGTGAAATTGGTGATGGCGGTGAATGGCAAACGCGAAATTGAAAACGCGCGCGAAAAATTGGAACACGAACTCGCCGATTGTCTTTGGTCTGTCATGGTGTTGGCGGACGCGCACGAAATTGATTTGGAACGCGCGTTTGCGCGAACGATGGATGAATTGGCGCAACGGTTACACGCAAATGATTGATGCAACCAGAAATCAACAACCCAAAATCAAAAATCTCCGCGTTGGCTCTCTGCCGTTGCTGTTGATTGCGCTTGTTGTTCTCGCATACCTTGTTTTTCTTTTTTTCGCGCCGCAGTCTCCGCCCAAGCCCGACGATACGTGGACGCGCATTCAGACCGAAAAGATTTTGCGTATCGGCGTAGACCCGAGTTCGCCGCCATTCATCGCGGACGATGGGACAGGCAAATTATCAGGATTCGATGTCGCGCTCGCGAATGAATTGGCGAACCAATGGGGCGTAAAAATTCAGTGGGTGTATACGGGCTTTGACGGTTTGTACGACGCGCTCAACGCCAAACAGTTCGATCTGATTTTGTCCGCGCTGCCATACAATCCCGGCAAAACGCAAGATGTTTTTTTCTCGCACGCGTATTTCAATGGCGGACCCGTTTTGATTGTGCGCGGCGAGGACACGACAACGACCGGCTTGGATAGTTTGCAGAATCAAACGCTTGCCGTCGAGCTCGGTTCGAACGGCGACGCCGTCGCGCGGAAATGGCAAAAGCGATACAATTTGCGCTTGCGACAGTACGATACCGCGCAAGACGCGCTGCGCGCGCTGCAAATGAACACGGCGCGCGCCGCGATTGTGGACCCGATTGCGTTGATTGATTTTCAACGCGCCGCGGCGGACACCGGCGCGCAACAGTGGCGCATCGTGGGCAAAGCGCTGGTGAATGAAAATTATGTGATTGCGATACGGCGCGATGCGCCAACGTTGCGGAATGAGCTGAACGCGGTAATTGATCAATTACAACGCGATGGAAAACTAGAAGAGCTGCAAAAGGAAAATTTCTAAGACGCAAAAAAAAACGCCGCGCGCGCGGCGTTTTTTTTATTGGCGCTCAAACCTGCTGCGGTTTCGTCCGCAAGCCCAACAACTTTTCGTGCGCCAAAATACTTTGGATGATGCCAATCATCATCAAATACGTGATGAGCGAACTGCCGCCCGAACTCACGAACGGCAGCGGAATGCCTGTCACAGGCATGATCCCTACATTCATGCCTAAATTGACGAATGCTTGAAAAAAGAGCGCGGCGGCGAATCCAACGGCGGTCAACCGCCCAAAAATCGAACGCGAAACTTGAGCGGCGCGCAGCATTCGCAAAAGCACGAATGAATATAACGCAAAGAAAAAGATGCCGCCAAAAAAACCCAGTTCTTCGCCGACGACAGAAAAAATAAAATCGGTGTGACGGATACGCAAAAACTGTAATTGACTCTGCGTGCCTGCGCCGATGCCGCGCCCAAACACTTCGCCTGAACCAATCGCGATGCGCGCTTGCGTCACATTATAACCCGCGCCCAACGGGTCGGACACCGGATTTAAAAAGGCAGTCAGACGCGCGCGCTGATAATCCTGCATGGTCAACCACACAAAGGGCAACAGGACCAGCAGCAACACGCCCGAAATGAGCAACTGCTTCCATGACAAGCCCGCCGCCAACACCATCACGCCCCACGCAAAGACAAAAACCAGCGAGGTGCCGAGATCGGGCTGCAAGTAGGTCATCACTACCGGCAAAGCCAAAATCGCTACCGCTATACCCAGCGTCCGCCATTTATCCATCTGTTTGCTGTGGTCGGCGAGAAATTTCGCCAACACCAACACGATTAACAGTTTGCCGATTTCAGAAGGTTGCAGTTGAAAAGGTCCAAGGGGAATCCAACGCTGCGCGCCAAGTGTCAAGCGTCCAATAATCGCGACGGCGCCCAACATCGCGAGCAGCATCACATAAAAGAGCCATGACAAGCCGGCGAAAACGCGATAATCAATCCGCGACAATCCAAACAGCAAACCAAAACCGACGAGCGCGTAAATGATTTGACGAAAGGTAAAGTCTTGGAGCAAGTTCGCCGTGTCAAAGAGACCTTCGACCCCTGCCGTAGTATTGTTGATGAGGATAATGCCAAGCAGAACGAGGAAGCCAACCGCGGCAATCAACCACCAGTCAAAATTCTGAAACAGACCTTTTTCGCGTAATATCACGTAAAACTATACGCTTTACGCTTTATGTCTGTAGCCCCGCGCGCGCGCGAAACCCGCATAAAGCATAAATCGAAAATCATTCTCCTGTCGCCGCCGTCGTGCGCACACGTTTAATCGGAATATCCGCAATTAGACGCTGCCCGTCCGCGCCGCGTTCCGCCGTGATTTTCATGCCGGCGCGGTCAATATCGAGCCGTTCCGATACCGCGCGCACAATATCATCTTGCAGCTCTTGCAAAAGTTCCGGCGAAAGATTGGTGCGGTCAATTTGAATGGCGATTTTGAGTCGCGATTTGGCGACCTGGGCGCTGGAATCATTTTTCTTGAAGAGAGAATCGAACCATCTCATGCGCCGCTTCCTCCATTCGGATTGCGAAACCATTTTTGCAGTCGCGCCAGCACGGGGGTGGAATCTTGAAACACTCCAAACGGCACATTTTCACCGAGCACGCGCGCCGCAATGCGCCCGTATGCTTGACCCGCTTGCGTTTTGGCTTCAAACGCCACCGGCTGCCCGCGATTGGTCGAGGTGATAATATTTTCGTCTTCGGGAATAATGCCAATCAAGTCAATCGCCAAAATCTCCAACACATCTTCTGTCGCCAACATATCGCCGCGCTTGACCATACCCGGGCGCAGCCGATTGAGAATCAACATGGGCTTTGGTTTTTCCGCTGACTCGACCATGCCGATAATGCGGTCGGCGTCGCGCACCGCGCTCATTTCGGGAGTTGTCACAATCAGCACGCGGTCAGCGGGCGCGACCGCATTTCTAAAACCGTGTTCGATCCCGGCGGGCGAATCAATGATCACAAAATCAAATTCGTCCTTGAGGTCTTGGACGAGGCGAAGCATTTGTTGCGGATTCACCGCCGTCTTGTCGCGCGTCTGCGCGGCGGGCAGCATTTGCAATTCGGGCAAACGTTTATCCCGAATCAACGCTTGACGAATGCGCGCGCGGCCCTCGACCACATCCACAATGTCATAGACAATGCGATTTTCGAGACCCAGCACCACGTCCAAATTACGCAGCCCGATGTCGGCATCAATACACGCCACGCGTTTGCCGCGCTTTGCCAGCGCGACACCCAAATTCGCGGTCGTAGTAGTTTTTCCGACGCCCCCTTTGCCAGAGGTGATGGTGATGACTGTGCCAGCCATATGAATTTACGATTGATGATTCGCGATTTTATAGACGTTACGGTTTGCTTTTCAAAAAACGCCGCTCCAAAATCCCAAACTCGCGGAAATTTCAGAATTTTGGACTCGCATTCATTTTTTTGCCGTCTATAGATTTACGCGGCGCCGCGCTTGCGCGCTCGGCATAAATCAACAATCGCCAATCAAAAATCCTTTCGTTCTTCCGAATTCCACAGAGCGATTACAATGCGCCCATCGCGCACGTGCGCCATTTCCGGTCCGCGTCGCGCCAACGCCGATTCGTCCGGCGCGCGCGCGATAAAATTGCCGATACGGAGTTGCGCGGACAAGAGGCGGAGCGCGTACACCACCGCGGCGTCATTGCCCGACGCGCCCGCATGAACCAACCCGCGCAATTTACCCCATATTACCACATCGCCCGCCGCCACAATTTCCGCGCCCGGATTCACATCGCCAATCACGACGACATGCCCCGCGTAACGAATCGTTTGGCCCGAGCGCAGCGTGCGCGGACACAATGCCGCATCATCCCACACCGCAACATTTTGAATAGATGCGCCGATAGAATGCCGCGCCTGCTCCAGCCCCGGTAGATGCGCCTGCGTGCCATTGCTGCCCCATTCAAACTTCATATCGTGCAGCTCCAACACCCACGCCAATTCTTCGACTTGCAAGGGCGTCAGCGCGCGTTCGCCCGTTTCAATGTACGCCCGCCGCCCGCGAAATAATTCTACTACGCGCGGGCGTTCCAGTTCAGCGGCTAATTCCGCGAGGACTTTGGACCAGGGACCAGCGCTAAGCGTAATGACCAGCCCGTCCCCGCTGCTCTTGAGCGTTATCATCGGGCGATTGCGAAAAAAGATTTGACACGGCAACGCGCCAAATTTTCGCGCTGCTTACTATAACATAGCACGGTGGAAAATTCCACCTAATGCCGCATGAAAAAATCGAGTAGGGCGAATTCATCCGGCGAGTTTGCGCGATGGCACATGCCGCCGTCCAAACTCTTGTACTCTGTGCCTGCGGTTACGGCGTAATCGGATTATTGCACGCGCGCGGCAAATCAATCTGCGTGGGTTGATTGATGCTCGTCAAATCAATCCGCACGTCAAAGTTGCCTTTGAATTTCAACGGTTCAAACTCGCCGCTATAACTGCCCTCGAACGCCACCGGATATCCTTCCGCCGAGACATAGACGTGCGCGTCTTGGGCTTGCCACAGCGCCGCCGCAAACTCTTTCAAATTCGGGTCCTGACTATTTTGCGCCGCCGCTAAAAACGCCGCGCCATTAATCACATAATGTTTCACCTGAATACCGTTGCGCGTTTCCTCGCCCACGAATTTGCCGCGCGCCACTTCCGGACTGGTCAACATGGTCAACAGCGTCTGCGGACTCAGATTATCCGTCGCGGCAGTCGCGTTCGGGTCAGCGGGTTTTACGCACACATCCAAAAAACTCTTGACGACGATAAAAGTTCCTTGCGGCACTTTATAAATATCCACTTGCGACGGCGAAAAAAGACTTACCGCTGCGCCGCCGACTTGCGCCACAATATCGCCCAGCAAAGGGCCCGTCACCGTGATTTTACTTTGATCGTTCAGATTCGTCATCACTGTCGCGTTCAGCGTGCCTTGCGCGCGCTGCGCATTGATTTCGCCGTTCACATCCAATGTGACTGACGCGGCAAGTCCCGTCAACCCCGTCAAAGGTTTGAGCGGAATCGGGTCATCCGGCACACGCGTCGGCGTCGGCAGCGGCGTAGCTGTCGCGCTCGCCTGCGCGGCAAAAGCGTCGGGCTTGGGAGTCATCACTCCGAGAACATATCCGAGCATCAGCGTCAGCGCGAATAAAAACGCCACTGCGCCGACGCGCGCAAAACGTATCTGGTTCATTTCCAACTCGCTTTGCTTGCGCCAGTCAAAACATCTCAGCTCTGCCATTTTGACAAACGCAAGCGTGGGTTTCAATCGTTCACACTTTAGCATAAATTGCCCGCGTCTAAAAAAAACGCGCGCGCTAAAAAATAACGCTAACGCCAAAACGATTAGGGCGCTGTCAAAGTCGCGCACCGTGTCATTGCGAGCCGCACTTGCAAAGCAATCCCCCACGCGACCAGCGAGATTGCTTCGTCCCTCACAATGACATTTGTCCGCCAGCCGATTTTGACAGCGCCCTCCCAAAACGATTGACGCTTTGTCAACGCGCATGTTACAATTTGCGCGCTGATTCGTCGTCTACAATAATTTTGGAGTAACGCGTCCGATGCCTCGAAAAAAAACAAAGCCCTCTGCCACCCAACCCTCGCTTTCAAATATCGCGCCGCCGGAGATACAAGGCGCGCGCTCCGATACCCCAACCCAACCCATTCGCAAACCACAACCGCGCGCCGGCGAACTATTTATCGTTGACAATAGCGATGAACATTGGAAAGGCGAAAACTATTTGCGCGAATGGTGCGAAATCGCGCGCGCCTTTGACATTGCCACCGGTTATTTTGAAATCGGCGCGCTGCTCGCGCTCGATGGACATTGGCAAAAGTTGGAAAACATTCGCATTCTCATGGGCGATGAAGTGAGCAAGCGCACGCAGGACGCCTTTCGTCGCGCGTTGAGCGAAATCGAAATGAAGCTCGACGCGAGTCTGGAAAACGAAAAAGAGCGCGATGATTTTTTACGCGGCGTCCCCGCCATCGTCGCCGCGCTCCAATCGGGAAAAATTATTTGCAAGGTGTACCGCGAGCGCAAGTTTCACGCCAAAGCGTATATCACTCATTCAAAATTCGAGGTGATGGGTTCCACCGCGCTCGTCGGCTCGAGCAATTTCACGCGTCCGGGGCTGACCGAAAATATCGAATTGAATGTGCGCTTGCGGAGCGAAGTGGAACTCTTGCAAGCGTGGTACGAAAAATATTGGAATGACGCCGAGGATGTGACGCCCGAAATTACGCGGGTGATTGAAAAGCATGTGCGCGAATACTCGCCGTTCGAGGTGTACGTCAAAGCGTTGTCCGAATATTTTCGAGGACACGAGTTGACGCCCGAAGAATGGGAAAAAAATTCCGCGATGTACGGCGCGCTCGACCATTATCAAAAAGAGGGCTATCACGCGCTGCTCAAACGCGGCGGGCGCTATCGCGGCGCGCTATTGGCGGACAGCGTGGGCTTGGGCAAAACATTTATCGGGATGATGTTGATTGCGCGATTGTTGCGCGAAGGAAAAAAGGTTGTGCTGCTCACGCCAAGAGCGGCGAATCATCCCGTCTGGCGCGCGAAACTCGAACGCTTTTTGCCTGACGCGTTGGAAGATGATAGCGGTTTGTGGATTTACAATCACACCGATTTGTTGCGTGGCGGTGATTATACCAAACGGATTAACCGAATCGCCAAAAAAGATGTCATCATAATTGACGAGGCGCATCATTTTCGCAATCGCGCGGCGAAAACGTACAAAAAATTGTTCGAGCTCGCGCAAGGCAAAACGTTGTATCTTTTGACGGCGACGCCCATCAACAACAGTTTGCTCGACTTGCAGCATCTCATCGAACTCTTTACGCAGCGGCAAAGCGACCATTTTCGGGACATTGGCATCCATTCCTTGCCCGGACATTTTCGCAAATTGGAAAACGCGGTGCGCGCGCTCGTCGGCGACGCGGATGATGTCGTCGAGATTACGAGCGATGAGGCGGAACAGCTGCTCAAGCAAGACCCGCTCTTTCGTGAAATCGTCGTGCAGCGCAGCCGCGCGTATGCGCGCGCGAGTTCGTTGGAGCGCGGCGGCGCGCCCGTGATTTTTCCCGAACGCCAGCCGCCGCAAGTCGCCAATTATTCTATGGCGCGCACGTATGGTTCGCTGCTCCAGCAAATTGATTCCGCTTTTCGCAAACATAAACCATTGCTCGCGTTGGCAATGTACAACCCCATTGCGTATCGTAAAAAGGAATTGGAAACGGCGGACGAAAAATGGACGGCGAATCGCCAGAACCAAGTTGTCGGTTTGATTCGCGTGCAACTCTTGAAACGTTTTGAAAGTTCCGCGCGCGCGTTCCAATCCACCGCCGAAGATTTGCTTTTGCGGCTCTTGGCGTTCGCCAACGCCAACAGCGCGACGGACGCCGAACAAGAACGTTTGGAAACATGGCAAGCGGAACATGATGCTTTATTGCGCGCCATCGCCAGTCACCGCAGCGCTTTGAGCGGCGCTACGGATGAGGAAGCGGACGAAGATTTTATTCCAACAGAATTTTTGGACGCGGCGGAAGAATTGTCGCGCGGCGAATACAAAATTAAGGAAATTCTGAATGACACCTTTGAAGATTTGAATCAACTCGTCCTCTTTTTGAACGAACTCCAAGATTTTTCGCCCGAGCGCGATGACAAACTGCAAACGTTGATTGGGCTGCTCACAACACATCCATTGTTGAGCCGGCACAAGGTTTTGATTTTTACCGAATACATGGCGACGGCGCGCTATTTGAAACGCCAACTGGAACACGCGGGCATCGCGCCGCTCGCTCAGGTGGACAGCGGCAGCCACCGCGACCGCGGCGAAATCATTACCGAATTTTCGCCGTACTATAACGAATCCTCCAGCGCCGAACTCGCCGCGCAGGGGCGCGCGGAAACGCGCGTCTTGATTTCAACCGATGTTTTGTCCGAAGGCTTGAACTTGCAGGACGCGACGCTGCTCATCAATTACGATTTGCATTGGAATCCGGTGCGCTTGATGCAGCGCATCGGGCGCGTGGACCGCCGTCTCGACTCTGCCACCGAAGCGCGGATGATACACGACCATCCCGCTTACAAAAATGTACGCGGCACGGTGTACTATTGGAATTTTTTGCCGCCGACGGAATTGGAAGAATTGTTGTCGTTGTACGAACGCGTCGCGCGCAAGACGCTGCGGATTTCCAAAGCGTTTGGCATCGAAGGCAAAAAACTTTTGACGCCACAAGACGATTACGACGCGCTCAAGGAATTTAACGAAGCATACGAGGGCTTGCCTTCGCAAGAGGAATCATTGCGGCTCGCCTATCGCGACTTGCTCGCCGCGCATCCCGATTTAGAAGCGCGCCTCGCGAAATTTCCCTTGCGCGTTTTTTCCGCGCGCGCGCATCCGCACGCCGGCAAGCAAGCGGTCTTTTTTTCGTATCAACTGCCCGCGAAAAATTTGGAAACGAACGAATGGGACGGCGCAAGCGGACGGACGCAGTGGTATTTGCTCGATGTGGCGAGCGAGGAAATTTCAGAGGATGCGTTCGCGATGGAAGCGTTGATTCGTTCGACGCCCGAAACGCCGCGCCGCAGCGTGTTAAGCGACGAGACGTTGACGGCATCGCGGAAAAAAGTGGAAGCGCACATCAAGGCGACGTACTTGAAAGCGGCGCAAGCGCCCGCGGGGGTGAAACCGGTTTTGAAAGCGTGGATGGAGTTGAATTAAGCGGTAACGAGTTGCTGAGGATGCTCGACAGAGGCGATGGGAATCAATTCCACCGCAGAGGGCGCATATGCCGAGACGCGCAAAATTTGATTGACGGGGGGTGAGGTAATAATTTTTATCACCTCGTCTTGCCATTCGGGTTCTAATTCCTGGAGACCCGACAAGGGAAAACTGCGGGGTCCTAACACGGTCCACTGCGCGAGAACCGAAAAATCCATGAACGTCAGACCAACGGCGCGCTGCTCGTCGCGATTAAAACGCAACAAGATATTGTCGTTCAATTCGACCGCCGCGCTAGCTTGCTCGCCGGGCGCGAACGAAATATACAAAACATCTGTCTCTTGGTCGTACGAATGGATGGACAGTTTCTCCGAATCTGTCATATTGTCGAGTCGGCATGAAATTCTAATCGAAAAGTATTCGTTGTCAATCACTCTAGGAAAAATAATGCCCACCCGCTCCGAATCCCACATTCGCCACATTCACAATCTCGACATTCTTGATTTTCTCCGCGCCCAATGCGCGGGCGAGATGCCAAGCGTCTTGAGCGACGAGACGTTGACCGCATTGCGAAAAAAGGTGGAAGCGCACATCAAAGCGACGTACTTGAAGGCAGTGCAAGCGCCCGCAGGGGTGAAATCGGTTTTGAAAGCGTGGATGGAGTTGAATTAACGCGCGAGATATTCTTGAGGCGTATAAACCGCCAGCGTCGTTTTATTTTTGAAATGCTTGGCATTCCATGTGACGAAACTTGTAACGTCGGGAGTTTGTTCTGCCAGATTTAATGCCAGCGCGTCCATGTACCCCATTCGATGCGCGCGCATCTTGGCATACGGCTCATCAAATAAGGTACGCTTGAAAGGCACAGCTGCAATTTCATCGTCCAGATTCACCGGCGCGATAACGCTCAAGTTGTACACTTCGACAAACCATTCGCGCCAATCATCCAGTTTTGAAGGAGCCGTGTTGAACGATAATTGTCCCAAGAGCTCCATCAAGTTATAAACCGTAATGGCAGGTTCTGCCGTCTCCACTTGCGCCAGAAATTCGGCGTTGACCGCTTGGCGTGTATCGTAGTGAAAAGCAAATTGAATCAAGAAAACATCTGTGTCTATGACGACCATGAGAGTCCTCGCAGCTCGATCATGGTTTCTTCCAATGTGCCGGTTTGCTTTTCAGATACTTCTTTGCGGATTTCTTCTGCCAGCTTGCGTCCGCGTCGAATTGCCTCCGGCGAACCCGTCGGGCGCATAATATACACGCGCGGCTGCTTTTCCAATTCCGCGCGCAAACGTTCCCGGTCAGCGGGCGACAAGGCGCGGACCCTTGCCAAAACTTGGCGATAAGTCATTCGCAATTTGCGTTGCGCGGCGCGCGGTTTTGCCGTTACCCGTTTCTTTTTTTTCTGTGCCAATGCCATAATTTGCTCCTTGTTGTTGTATTATATCTTAATTGAGGAAAACTGATGCCCACCATTTCCGAATACGACATTCACCGTATTCACAATCTCGAAACGTTATTCGATTTTCTCCGCGCCCAATGTGAGGGGAAGATGCAAAGCGCCTTGAGCGACGAGACGTTGACCGTATTGCGGAAAAAAGTGGAAGCGCACATCAAAGCGACGTACTTGAAGCGGCGCAAGCGCCCGCGGGAGTGAAACCGATTTTGAAAGCGTGGATGGAGTTGAATTAACGCGCGAGATATTCTTGAGGCGTATAAACCGCCAGCGTCGTTTTATTTTTGAAATATTTGACATTCCATGTGACGAAACTATGGTAAGCAAACTCGATCAAAAACACATCGGTGTCTATGACATCCATGAACGTCCTCGCAACTCGATCATGGTTTCTTCGAGCGTGCCTGTCACTTGGGCTGCCAGCTCTTGGCGAATTTCGGCTGCCATTTGTTGCCCGCGGCGCACTGCCTCTGGCGACAGGTCTGGTTTAAGAATATACACGCGCGGCTGCTTTTCCAATTCCGCGCGCAAACGTTCCCGGTCAGCGGGCGACAAGGCGCGGACCCTTGCCAAAACTTGACGATAGGTCATTCGCAATTTGCGTTGCGCGGCGCGTGGTTTTGCCGCCGTCCGTTTCTTTTTTTTCTGTGCCAATGCCATGACTCGCTCCTTGTTGTTGTATTATATCTTAATTGAGGAAAACTGATGCCCACCATTTCCGAATACGACATTCACCGTATTCACAATCTCGAAACCTTGTTCGATCACTTGCTCCTTGCGTGGATGGAGTTGAATTAAATTCATGGTCACGCTCACGTTTGCAGGCGATGAAGCAGGCGATGTCAGTTTTTCGTTTGACAAAGGCGCCTCGCGATATTTTGTCGTCGCCGTGATTGCCACTGCCGTGCCGGATGATTTACGGCGCCTGCTCGCGCGGCTGCGTGCCGAGTCGAATTTGCGAGCGAATTTTGAATTCAAATTCAATCACTTGTCATCCGCGCGTTTGAGGAAACGAATTCTCTCCGAGTTAGCACGCGCGCCCTTTGCAAGTTGGGCAATTGTCGCCGACAAGACCAATCTTTCCGATGCGTATCGAGTGATGCGTCCTTACGAGTTGTATCTGTTTTTTGTGACCGAACTGCTGCAAAAAATTCCCGCACAGGCACGTGAGGGCGCAACTCTGATTCTGGATGAGTTCGGCTCTGCGTCTCATCTTTATACGGAACTGAATCGTTTTATGAAAGCGCGAGCGATGCCGCGCCATTTCAAGCGCATTCAAATCCGACGTTCGCACAGCGAGCCGTTGATTCAAATCGCGGATATTGTCGCCGGGGCGTTATTGCGACGCGATACCGATGGCGACGCAGAGGCGTTCGAGATATTGCAAAAGCGCATTCGACGCGTATACGAGTTCGAGGGCTAAAGACTGTATTGTCGCAATAACGAAACCCGCCCCGCTAGCCCGTTCCTCCATCACTTACAGGAGGGGGCAGGCCGCCACAGTCGGCGACTTTTCGCGAGGCGGGAGAAAGCGTGTTCGCTTTTTACGTTTCTAGTGTAACCCAATTTTCTCGGCTGTCAATCACTCAAGGAAAAATAATGCCCACCCTTTCCGAATCCGACATTCGTCACATTCGCAATCTCGAAACATTATTCGATTTTTTGCGCGACAAACTATCTTGGGAAATTCGCGACGACCTCGCGCCCGAAGATTTTTTCTACGATTACACCGCCGACGAATTGCATCTCGATAAAACGACTGCCGAGCAAGTGACGGTGCGCCAAATCGCGCCATTCGTGGACGAACAGCCGTGGGGCATCTTTCTCGTCGAGACGAACACGCCGCGCGTCTATACCACGCACCTGCGTCAAATTCTGCGCGCCCTCGCGCCGAGCGCGCGCGCGCAGCGTCCGAATCAAAAAGCGTGGCGCGCCGAAAATCTTTTGTTTGTCTGTGTGACGCCGCAATACGACAGTTTCACGTTCGCGCATTTCAAGGGCGAAAAAGCGGCGACGGCAAAACTCGCGTCATTCGGTTGGGATGAACAAGAAATCGGTTTGCGAACCTTGCGCGAATTTAATTTGCCCGCGCTGGAATGGTATCGCGGAGACGACGCGCGCGAATGGATTGCGAAATGGTCGGGCGCGTTCGATGTCGAAAAAGTCACGAATGAATTTTTCCGCGAATACGAAGAAACGTTTGCGTGGATTAAAAAAGAATTGCGCGTGAAACGCGGCGTCAATCGTAAAATGGCGGACGAACGGCGGCACGAATTCACACAACGCTTGATGAATCGTTTGTTGTTTCTCTGTTTCTTGCAAAAGAAACGCTGGTTGAACGACAACCCGCGCTATCTTTATGATTTATACGACCAATGCATCGAAATCGGACGCAACTTTTACGATGATTATTTATTCTTTGTCCTCTTTTGGGGTTTGAACAATGCCGAAGGAACTGCGCCGACGGGCATGAGCAAACGCGCCCTCGATGAACGCATTGGCAAGGTCCCATTCTTAAACGGCGGCCTCTTTGACCAGATGGACGAATGGGACGCGCCACAGCAGATTGATTTCAGCGATGAAATTTTTGCGCGACTCCTCGGACCCGACGGACTCTTGCGCCGTTACAATTTTACCGTCACGGAATCTACGCCGCTTGATATTCAGGTTGCCGTTGACCCCGAAATGCTCGGCAAAGTGTTCGAGCGTTTGATTACCAAACGCCACGACACGGGCAGTTATTACACGCCCAAAACAGTCGTCCAATTCATGTGCCGCGAGGCGTTGAAAAAATATCTTGGCGGTTATGAAAAATTGATTGACGAACGCCGCGCCGATGCGCTGACGTTGCCGCAAGCGCGCGCCGTCTTGGCAAAACTCGACGCGGTTCAAGTCGTTGACCCCGCGTGCGGTAGCGGCGCGTACATCTTGGGCATGTTGCACGAATTGTTTGACCTCACCGAAAAATTGGAAATTCGCGCCGAGCAAATGACGGCGCAGGACGCTTACAAGCGCAAACTAAAAATTATCCAAAACAATCTTTACGGCGTGGACTTGGATGATTTTGCCGTGAATATCGCGCGCTTGCGCCTTTGGCTCTCGCTCATTATCGAATTTGAAGGGGAGACTCCACCGCCGCTGCCGAATCTCGATTTCAAAATCGAAACGGGCGACACGTTGACCGTGCCTGCGCCGTCAGGCGCGCTGCAATCCGATTTGATTCGGCATCAGCAAATCGAGCATTTCAAAGCGCTCAAGGCGGCCTATTTGCAAGCGCACACCAAAGCCGACAAAGAAAATCTGAAACAGCAAATTGCGGCGCAGCGCGGCGCCATCAAAGAATATCTGCACGGCGCCTTACGCACTCAAGGATTTGATTGGTGGGTAGAGTTTGCCGAAGTGTTCGAGAACGGCGGCTTTGATGTCGTCGTCGCCAATCCGCCGTATGGCGCAAGTGTCGAGGACAAGGTGCGCGATTATTATTTCAATCCGCGCAATGAAAACGAAAAAGGACAATCGAAAGACACCTACGGGCTTTTTATCGCGCGCGCGCTGCAACTCTTGCGCGCGGATGGACAATTTTGTTTTATCGTTTCGGACACATGGCGCACCATCAAAACGCACCGTCCTCTGCGCAAGCGTTTGCTCGAGACAACCACCGTCCAGCATGTCCTCGATTTGCCCTCATGGATTTTCAACGCCACCGTCAACACCTGCATTTTGACTCTCACCAAAGCGCCCGCGTCGGCTGACCACAAACTCGTCGCGGGCGATTTGCGCGGCATCGAGAACGGCGATTGGCAAACGCTCTCTGAAAATCTCATCGCCGTTGCCGCGCACGGGGCGGATGTGCAAACGCTGAACTATGCCCATTATACGTATCCACAAAGTCTTGTTAGTAGTTACGGTAACTGTTCGTTTTTTGTTGCCTCACCTCACCTGTATGCAATTTTGTCGGATAGACGATTCACAAGATTGGGCGAGGTTGCGGATGCTGTGCATGGAATCTCAACTGGAAATAACCGTAAATATGTGCGGGCTGAACAAAGCGCGCACGGAAGATACGAAATAATTGAAGACTGGATGAAAATGCCCGTTGAAGAAATGAAGCAATTATCATCAACACAAAAAATTAGGGGCGTTGATAAAGACTGGCGCGCGTTACGCGGCTGTTTTGTACCATTTGAAAAGGGAGGCGAAAGTAACGCATCAGAAGGGTGGTTACCAAATTACCACGTGCCAACTCAGTACTATGTAAATTGGGCAAGAGGCGCGCTTGCTGACATGAGGAAGAATCCTGGTTTTGCGTGGAAAAATGAACGATTTTTCTTTAAGAAAGGTTTGACATTTTCCATTTCAGGAATCTACGCGCCAACATTTCGACTTAATAGTGAAGGATTATTTGAAGCAAAGGGTTCAGGGATTTTCAGCGAAAATATCGCATTGGAAATACTGCTTGCGTTTCTCTCTTCTCGCTTCGCTCGTTATCAATTCAAGTCATTCATTAAACATACCGTTGATACAAGCGGCGATGACATTAAAGAATTTCGGTTTCCAACCCCAAACGATGAGGAAGGCGCAAAACTAAAGAATCTTGTCGACTCCATAGTGAGTAAACAAAAATCCGAACCCAAATACCCCTACCATCTCCACGAACAAAAAGAAATTGACGCGCTCGTGTATCAACTGTACGGCTTGGACGAGAATGACATTCGCGAAGTTGAGTTGTGGTACTGTCGCCGCTATCCCAAACTCGCGCACGCGCAAGGCGTCACGGCAGAGGTGCGTGAAAAATACGCGAGTTATCTCGAATGGGCAGAGAACGTTCAAAAAAAGCCGCCGTATTACTGGACATCCCATCCCATTTTGAAACTCATCGCGCAGGGCGAAGGCGAGCATCTGGAATTCAAAGAGACGTTGGAAGCGGACGCGGGAACGGGCGCGGCGCATCCGGGCGTCCTCGTCGGCGCGCTCAAAACCATCGCCGCGTATTTAAACACCGACGGCGGAACATTACTCATCGGAGTCTCGGACACGCTGGAAATTCGCGGTTTGGACAAGGATTATCGTTTGGTAGGGCGTCACCAAAACGCGGATGGCTTGGAACAAAAGATACGCAGTCTCTTGAATACGCGATTCGCGCCCGCGCCGCTCGGACTCGTGCATATTCACTTTCATCATCTGCCCGAAGGAACCGTGTGCGAGATTGAAGTGGGAAAAAGCAATGCAGTAATTCACCTTGACGGCAGCGTATATGTTCGCGATGGCAATGGCACGCGCAAACTTGAAGGCGTCGCGTTGACGCAATGGCTTACACAGCGCGCGCAAACGAATTAAACGCGAACGCGACGGCGTGTATGAGGCGGTGGTGGAGTTGGTGCGGAGACGGTTGGAAAAGGCGGAGAGTGTTTGAGCGCGCAAATCGCAAAAAAAATCGCAAGTGAAAAATGGAATTTTCCATTTTCGCGGGTTGTTGCGATAATGAGACCATAGCATTCTTGAGACTCGAACCGCGCGCTAGACGCGCGCGACAGGAACGCCTCGGAGGCGGCATGATTCGCGAAAATAGGACCAAAATAAAATTACGGCGCGGCGACACCGTATATGGAATGATTTCATTGAGCGCCGATCCGCTGCTCGCGGAATGGTGCGGACTGGTCGGTTTTGATTTTTATATGCTCGACGCCGAACACGGCGCGATTACATTGGCGCAGGCGGAAAATGTCGCGCGCGCGTGCGAGGGCGCCAACATCACGCCGTTGATTCGACCCGGCATCTTTGATCCGAAATTGATTTTGCAATATCTCGATATGGGCATGTTGGGCGTGATGCAGCCCGGCTTGAAAAACGCGGCGGAAGTGCGGACATTGGTCAGCGCGGTGCGTTATCCGCCGCGCGGCGCGCGCAGTTTGGGGCCCTCGCGCGCGAACGATTTTTTTATCGGTCAAATGACCCAAGCGGAATTTGTGGCGTTCGCGGACGAACAAATCTTGGCGCTGCCGCAATTTGAAGAACCGGAAATGTATGACGAATTGGCGGAAATCGTGCAAATCGAAGGCGTGGACGGCATTTGCATTGGGCCGCGCGATTTGGCGTTGGCAATGGGTTATCCCGATGGCGCAAACCACCGTCCGGCGCAAGCGTTAATCAAAGAAGCCATCGCGCTCGCGCGCGGCGCCAACTTGGCGGTCGGCATGCCGGCTTCGACGGGCGCGCTGGCGCAGCGTCAAATTCAACAAGGCGCGAATTTTATTATGGTCTCGACGCATTCGTTGATGCAACAAGGCGCCAAAGATTTTCTCAAAGGGTAAAGCCGCGCGGAACAATGGCTGCGGCAAGCGCCGTTGAATTTGATGAAAAGACGATTTCGATATTTTCAAAAAGGCAGCGTCACGATGCTGAACGCGCCATTGAGAACCAACAGCAGACCGACGCCGCCTAAAGCGAGCGCCACGTACAAGAGCGGACGCAACAACGTAATGATGGCGACTGACGCAATCACGATGGCGATTTGCAATAAACCCGCCGCGTAATCGAAATTGGCGCCGCGCGTCGCCGCTTCCTCGCGCGCGCTTTCATAATGACGCGCGCGCAGCAATAATTCTTTTTTCCCTTCGCCCTTGAGCGGATTATTCGGGTCGGACGCGTCCGGTTCGCTCTCATAACGGTCCACCGTGCCTTGATATTTATCGCGCCGTTCTTGGAGCGCCGCGCGCTGCGCGGCGGACAACGCGGCATTGTTGTCCAATTCCCAATTCAGCTCATCCAACGCCAATTTATAATCCGTTTGGCGAATCGCTTTGGCTTGATAAAAGGCGTACATATTCGCCGCTTGCACATTGCTCGCCAACTGGTCTTGGTCGGCATTATCGCCCATCAGCCCCGCGATTGCCAGAATCGCCGCCAACAGCGCGATGCACAATGCCGCGCGCGCGCGAAACAATTCATCGGCGGAAATATTCGAATCGCGATTCGAATCAATTAGATTATCAATGAAATCATTCATGCCCCGATTTTATCATTCTCTTTGTATTTTCGCGTTCGTTTAGCCAAGCGACTTGGCGAGACAAACGCGGCGCCTTAAAAATCGGCAAGCGCGGCTTGACGCGAATCGTAGAGTTTGAATAGCTTGTCCAGCCCGACAAGCTTGAACGAATCCAGAATAAAGGGCGTCAGCGCGGCAAGGCGCAGTTCGCTCCTTTTGTCTTGCGTTTCGCTGCGCGCTTTGAGCAGAGCGCGCATGCCCGCGCTAGAGACAAAGGAAGTTTCCGACAAATCAACGACAATTTTGTATTGTTTGGCGACAAGCGCGTTTTGCAGCGCGACTTCGAGTTGTGACGCGTTCGAACCGTCAACGCGTCCCTTGAGCGTAATGACGGTGACGTCGCCTTGGCGCAAAGATTGAATGTCGAGCATAATGAACTCCTTTTGTGGGCATAGAATCAAGCTGTAGCGCGCCTTGAATATCAAAAAGCGCCGGCGGTGTCTGCCGCTAAAATGACACTGCGCGCAAAAAACATTATATAAATTCTATCATGGTCGCGCAATAGGCCCCCGCGGCAACTGTAGGGCTGGCACAAAGTCGCGCAAACTGTCATTTCGAGCGGAGGCGAGAAATCTCGACCTTGCGCGTCAAACGAGATTTCTCATTGCATTCGAAATGA
>JAJTXZ010000022.1 GCA_021463195.1 Anaerolineae bacterium | reverse complement strand
CGGCAACCGTTCGATCCAAATTATGCAAAAATTCATCCCGTGACCCCTTGACATTCAAGACGGTATCTTTCGGGTTTCCGAAAACCCGAAAGGTCTTTTGCCCACATACGAATTAGGAATCCGCTTTAGAGACGTGAGTTTAGAGCTTTTATCACCTGCGTCAGCGCCACCCCCGCCGCCCCGCGCAAACAAAACGTCGCGCTATCGCTCAAAGGCGTCTCTTCGGGATTCACTTCAATCACCATCGCGCCGCTGCGTAACGCGTTGAACGGCAGCGACGCGGCAGGTTCTACAACGCCTGACGTGCCGATGGAAAAAAACACGTCGCAAGTTTCCGCCGCGCGCAATGCTTGATCGAGCGCGCGACGCGGCAGATTTTCGCCGAACCAGACGACATCGGGACGCATGTACGAGCCGCAGCGCGGACAGCGCGGCGGAATTTCATCCGTCGCCAGCCAAGCGCTCACGCGCGTATCTTCACGAAAACATTTCGTCCGAAAAATATTGCCGTGCAGTTCGATGATATTTTTACTCCCCGCGCGTTCGTGCAAGCCGTCAATATTTTGCGTAATGAGCGTAAAATTTTTCGCGCGTTGTTCCATTTCCGCCAACGCGTAATGCCCCGCGTTCGGTTCGACGCGCGCAATCAATTCGCGCCGATACGCGTACCATTCCCACACCATCTTGGGATTGCGCGCGAACGCTTCCCGCGTCGCCAATTCTTGCGGATTGAATTTTGCCCATAATCCGGTTTGCGCGTCGCGAAAAGTCGGCACGCCGCTTTCGGCGGAGACGCCCGCGCCGGTGAGAACGGCGATGTGTTTCGCATGACGCAGCGCGTCAATTAGCGCAATAGGAATTTCCATAAAATACGACAGCGCGAGTCAAAGCGCAAAGAACGGATTTGTAATCTAAACGCAAACCGCGCGCGCTCAAAAACATGCTATAGTGATACCGACCGCGCAATCATATCTCACAAATCAAAAAATTCAAGCGCGCGCAAGTTCCAAACTCTTTTTATGCCCGAATCTATAATTATTGACACCGATCCCGGCATTGACGATTTCATGGCGATCCTGTTCGCGCTCAAGTCGCCTGAACTGGATGTCCTCGCGTTGACCACCGTATTTGGAAATCATTATGTCGAAATCACCACGCGCAACGCGCTGCGTTTGCTTGAACTGGCAGGGCGCGATGAGATTCCGGTCGCGCGCGGCGCGCACGCGCCGTTGGTGCGCGAATATCGCGAACCGCCAACTTTTGTGCATGGCATGGATGGTTTGGGCGACGCGGGTTTGACGGGCGAACCGGACAGCGAAGCCGCGCACACGCGCGCCGCGCAATTCATTGTCGAAGCCGTCATGTCGCGCCCTGGCGAAATCACGCTCGTCCCCATTGGTCCGCTCACCAATATCGCGATGGCGTTGAAACTGGAACCGCGTCTGGTCCAAGCAACCAAGCGCGTCGTTTTGATGGGCGGCGCGGCATTCGCGCCGGGCAATGTTTCGCCGGTCGCTGAAGCCAATATTTTCAATGACCCTGAAGCGGCGGCGCTCGTCTTGAGCGCGGATTGGGAGGTGGTCATGGTCGGGCTGGACGTGACCACGCGCATTGACATGTCGCGTCAATACATTGACGCGTTGAGCGCGACGCGCGCGCCGTATGCGGAATTGGTCGCGCGGATTGTGCCGCATTATCAGGCGTTTCATGCGCGCGTATATCACAACGACGGCGCGCTGCATACGCACGACCCCGCCGCGATTGCGTATCTGATTCGCCCCAACCTCTTTCAAACCGCGCCGTATCGCGTGCGGGTAGGCACCTCGGGCGTGTCCACGGGACAGATTGTGGTGGACCGCGAACACAAATGGTACGACGGCGTGGCGACTGCCATCTGCGCGGATGTGGACGCAGGCGGCATTTTAGAATTGTACCGCGAACGGATTACACGCTAGCGCGCGTTGCCCCGGATGATTTCTGAAATGGATGCGTCACGACGCGCGTCAACGCCAAAAAAACTTGCGAGTCGCCACAGATGAAACCTCTTGCGTTGTTGACTAATGACGACGGTTACGCTTCGCCCGGTTTACGCGCGCTGCGACAAGCGTTGTCCGATGATTATGAATGCGTGCTAGTCGCGCCCGCGCGCGGCAAGAGTTGGATTGGCAAAGCGCTGTCCAACCCCGGCGCGTTGACTGTCGAAACCAAACGCGTGGACGGCGCCCAAGTGTTTGTCGTCCATGACGGCACTCCGGCCGATTGCGCGAATTTGGGTTTATATCATTTGTGTCCGCGCAAACCAGAGATTGTGGTGGCGGGCATCAACATTGGCGCGAATTTTACCACCTCGCTCACGCTCGCCAGCGGCACTGTCGGCGCGGCATTGGAAACAGCGCTGCACGGCGTGTTGAGTGTGGCGGTGAGTTTGGAATTGGATGCGACAATGGAGACAACGCTGCATACGGCATGGCACGACGGCCAGGTGGAATTGTTTCAACCCGCCGCGCGCGCCGCGCGATTATTTTTGCGCGAATGGGCGGCGCAGCGCGCGTCGCCGCGCGTAAAACTTGTCAACCTAATTGTGCCGCAGCATCTGCAGGAACCGCCGCGCTTTAGCGAGTGCGCGCCGATGCCGTACGAATACGGTTCGGTCTTTGTGAAACGCGGCGATGCGTACTATAATCGCGGGCGCGGGTTTCTTGCCCGCGACGCGCCGCCGCGCAGCGATGTATGGACGGTGGCGACAGGCGTCGTCGCGTTTACGTGTTACGCGCCAAACCTTGAAAGGATTCAACTCGACGCGCAATAAATTTTCACGCGAAAATTTTTTGCGCCATTTTATTTCGTATGGCTAGTCGTCAGGCGTTCGATAAATTGTTCGGCAAACGGAAAACGGTTATTGGCATGGTGCATTTGCAAGCGTTGCTCGGCGCGCCCCTGTATCAGGGCGGCATGAACGCGGTGATTGACGCGGCGCTGGCTGACGCGCTCACGTTGGAGCAGGGCGGCGTGGATGGCATCATGGTTGAAAATTTTTTCGACGCGCCGTTTTTCAAAGATCGCGTGCCGCCGGAAACGGTGGCGAGCATGACGCGCGTCGTATCAACGCTGCGCCAAAAAATTCGCGCGCCGTTGGGCGTGAACGTGTTGCGCAACGATGGCATCAGCGCGCTGGCGATTGCAGCGGCGTGCGACGCGCAATTCGTTCGCATCAATATCCTCTCGTGGGCGATGCTCGCCGACCAAGGGATTATCGAAGGGCGCGCGGCGGAAATCGCGCGCTATCGCAAAACGCTCGGCGCGGATATTCTGATTTTCACCGACTGTTTGACCAAACACGCGGAACCGCTCGCGCCGATGCAGATGGAATGGGTCGCGCACGATACCTGGGAGCGTGGCGGCGCAGAGGCGTTGGTCATTAGCGGCAAGGCGACGGGCTATGCGACGGATGTAAGCGATGTGGTGGCGGCGCGGCGCGGCGCGCCCGACGCGCCATTGTTGATTGGGAGCGGCGCGGCGGCGGAAAATGTCGCGGCGTATTTGTCGCATGTGGACGGCGTGTTGGTCGGCACCGCGTTGAAACGCGAGGGACGCGTCGAGAATCCGGTTGAATTGGCGCGCGTTCAGACGCTCGTTGAACGCGTGCGCGCGTTTCAGCCGAATTGAGCAAATCGCCCGAAAACAAGCCGCGGTTTCTAGCGGCGCCAGGAAAATGAATTAGAAACTCGTGTTACGCAAGAGTCTATAAACTAGTACTCTAACTTGATGAGAATGCGGGGTGCCAAACTTTCGAAATTTGCCAAATTTCGGAAGTTTGCACTCATCAACCCTGCAACCTCATGCTGGTCGAGTACTAGCGTTTAAATGTACGACAAATTTCAAATTTGTCCTACCAATGCGTAACCTCAGTTAGAATCCAAAATTCCGAATATCGGATGGCGAGTCCAGTTCGTCCGATTTCGGAATTTTGGAGCTTGCGCGCTGCCGCGTCTCGGCGTTACAATTTCGGCGAGAACGCTTGCGCGCCGCGCCTCTACGCTCACGCACATCTTGAAAACGTATTCCTGATTCATATATGGGCAAAAGACCTTTCTGGTTTTCGAAAACCCGAAAGATCTGCCCACTAATCAAAGCGAAATTTCAAACCCCAAGGGTTTTCGAAAACCCTTGGGGTTTGGAATTCCGCTGCGTTTTCGAGATGTGGATAAGCGCCAAAAATTTTCTGTTGACAAAACAACGCTATGACGATAGAATAGGGGCGGATTTTGTAATACGCGCCTCGGGTAAGCTGGCAAATGGGAACGACCATTCGAAGAACAGTTGACCGCAGTGAGCGCGTTTTTTATTATAAAGGGGGTGTCGTCTGAATCATCATGCAATGCTATAAAGCATCATTCAATGTTCGCGTGTAATCTTTATCCGCAAGACAAAGGAGAATCACAATGAAGAAAAGTTTAATCGTGCTTGTTACGCTTTTAGCGTTGACGCTCTTGGTCGCCGTTCCTGCCAAGACAACGCAAGCGGCAGGCGCGGCCTGCTGGTCTGACCCATCCGAAGGACCGATTGGCACCGACTTTTGGATCCACTGCTCCGACTTTCCTGCGAACACCTGGGTTTGGGTGTACGCCGTTCAGCCCGACGGCGCCGCTGAAGCGTGGGGCAGTATCAAGACCGATGAAGGCGGCAACGTTGCTTTTGCTGTAGCATCCAAAGGCGGCAACTCTCTCGCTTTGGCGCTCGGCACCTGGACGGTCGTGGTCGAACAGCGCGGTCTGGCAAATGCTATTTTGAATGAAGCGAAAGCGAGTTTTCGCATCACTGGCGGGACCGAAGGCGTAGCCGGAGCGTATTTGTGGACCGACGCCGACCAGTATGAAAAGGGTGACACGATTTGGGTCTATGGCAGCGGGTTTGGCGCCAACGAAGTCGTCACGGTGTGGTACGAGTTCCCGAACGGCGACTGCAGCTCGACCACCTGGCATTTGGAGCCAATCCTCAATTTCCCAATCAGCGGTGGTCTGTCCACAGAGATTCTGGGCGACGTTAAAACGGATGCCAGCGGCTCGTTTGCTTTCTGGCTGTCGTTCAACTCTGTCGCCTGCGAAGGCAAATATCGTATGGTCGCGCGCGGCAACAGCAGCGGCTGGGGCGATGAATCATGGGTGACCGTCACCGGACATGCGGTTACTGAAAGCGCTTGGTTGGACGCGTCCAAAGATGTCGTTGCCGCCATGATGGATACCCAGTCTTTTACCGGCTCTGGATTCGGCGCGAACGAACCTATTTCGTGCTGGCTCCGTTCGCCGCAAAATCAGGCTCTCTCTGTCACGGACCTGCAAAGTATCAAATCGGACAGCAGCGGCGCGTTTTCCTTTAGTATCTGGACCGGTAGTTTCTGGCCCGGCTATGCATTCTATAGTGAAGGCGCGCTCGGCGTGTATGCGATGACCTGTCGCGGCGATGTGTCCGGCGCCACCGGCATCGCTGAATTCACCGTCACCGGCGGCACGTTCGATCCGTAAACTGAATAGCGTTCGACGTACTAGGCCAGTTTCTGATCTGATTTAAAAGACAGACCCTTTGGGTTTTCGAAAACCCAAAGGGTCTTTTATTCTAGACCAAATGGGAATTTGTTCTAGACGAGGTATTGTCACAAGGCAGCGCCTCGTTTTTTTTGCGCGCTAAATGAATAAATTCGTTATTACATTCAAAGCTGTGCTACAATTCCGCGCGTGTCCCTCTTTGCCGAAAACAAATATATCGCGCTCTTGCGCGACAATCCCGATTATCGCAAACTCTATTCCGGACAAATCGTTTCGCTGCTCGGCGATTGGTTCGAATATATCGCCGTTCAAACACTTGTTTTTCAGTTGACCAATTCGGGCTTTGCCGCCGGGCTTGCCATCATCGCGTCGAATCTTCCCGCGTTCTTTTTGATTCCTCTCGCCGGTTCCATCACTGATCGTTTTGATCGTCGCAAAATTATGATTGCGATGGATTTGACGCGCGCGTGCATTGCGCTCTTGTTGCTGCTCGTTCGCACCGCCGACCATATTTGGATGGTGTATGTATTTCAAACGCTGTCGGTGCTGTTTGCCAGTTTTTTCAATCCCGCGCTGAATGCGGCGATTCCAAATTTGGTAAAGCGCGACCAGCTGCTCACCGCGAACGCATTGTCGTCCGCGACATGGGGGACGATGCTCGCGGTCGGCAGTTTCGCCGGCGGCGTCGCGATTGCGGCGTTGGGACGCGATATGGCGTTTGTGTTGAATTCGCTCTCGTTTTTTGCGTCGGCGTTTTTCGTGTGGCGCATCGCGCGTTCGTTTTCAGAACAAACTCGCGCGGCGCGGCGCGGCTTGAATCCGTTCGCCGATTTTTCCGAAGGCTTCAAATACGCGATTACGCGTCCGCAAATCTTTTGGCTGATGCTCGTCAAAGCGGGTGGCGGCGTCGCGGGCGGCGTCGTTTTATTGCTCACCGTTTTCGCGTTCGAAGTTTTTTTTCCCAACGCGGACGCGAACACGCAAGGCGCGGGCGTCGGCATGCTTCAAGCGGCGCGCGGCTTGGGCATTTTGATTGGGCCCTTTTTAATCGCGCGCGTGGTGAACAATCAAATCGGGCGCGCGCAGCGATTGATTATGCTCGGCTTTTTGCTCACCGGCGTGGGCTATCTCTTTTTTGGCGTCGCGCCCAATATTCTCTTGGGTATGGCGTTCGTGTTGTTCGCGCACATGGGCTGGGGCAGCAACTGGACGTTGAGTTCGGCGCTTTTGCAGCGGCTCGTGCCGGACCATATTCGCGGCAGAATTTTTTCGATGGATTTGGGCATTTTGACTTTGACCCTCGCGGCTTCGACCTTTGTCACCGGGATTGCGGTAGACCATCAGAGTCCGCATTACGTCGCGCTCGCGTTGGGCGTGATATTCATTTTGTTTGGCGTCATTTGGACGACGGGCGTATTTTTGAGCCAGCGCCATTCGCCGGACAAATGGAATAACGGTTCGATGAGCTATGAGCTTGAATCCGCAGAGCGCGCGCATGCGCCGTCTGCGGGGGCGGAATAAAAAGACATGGAAACGTCTGTTGTGGCATTGCTTCAATTTTTGTTATGGTTCCTCAGCACGGGCGCGTTGATTGGGGCGCTGATTCTGTTGCTGTTGGCGTTGATTCAGGCGGCACCGGCGATGGGCGCGCGCGAATGGGCGCGCGCGAACGGCATGATTGTCAAAGCGTTTATTTCGGCGCAAACCGACGATGAAAATGCAAACGCCAAACTGTGGTACGTGCCGCAGGTGTCGTACACCTATTTCGCGCGCGGCGCGCAATATGTGGCGCAACGCGTTCATTTTGGCGCGCCGTTAAAGCGCGCGGCGCGCGACCGCGCGGAACAAGAATTGGCGCGTTGGCCGATTGGCGCGCGCGTGACGGTGTTTTATAATCCCAAAGCGCCTGACTCGGCGGTTTTGCGTCGTCAAGCGCCGCACGCGGGCAAGTTGGGTTGGCTTGCCGTTGGCGTTTTTGCGCTCGCCAGTTTGGCGTGCGCGTTGGCGTTTTTGCTGCCGGGATGGATAAACTAATTATGGATTTGATTCTCATTCGACACGGACAATCGCAATATAATCTCGACCAGACCGGCGGCGTGGACGCGCCGCTTACTACGCGGGGGCGCGAACAGGCGCGCCGCGCGGGAATTTACTGTAAATCGGAATTCAATCTGCACGCGTTGTACGCCAGCACCTATATACGCGCGCGCGATACGGCGGAAATTATTAACGCGCAGGTTCAACTCGCGCGCGTTACTTTGATGAACGAGCTGCGCGAATTTGATTATGATTATGGTTTTCAAATGCCGCGCTTTGGTTCGCCCTTTGATGCGCTGCGCGCCGCGCGCGTAATGCCCGCCGATATTTCTCCGCAATACGCGGAATTTCAGGCGCGCGTGCAGCGCGCGTTGGAGATGGTGTTCGCGCAGCACGCGTACGTTATGGAGACCGACGCGCAAATCGGCATTGTTTCGCACGGCGGCACGATGGGCACAATTCTGCGCACGCTCACGGGCAATCACAGTTATTCGCTCGATACCGAAAATACCGGCATCCATATCTTGCGCTGGCAGGAGCAGCGTTGGCATATTCTCGCGGTTAATCGCACGGAACATTTGGAATGCGGCGAATGGCAACATGACAAAGGGCAGGACGCGTGAAATGAGCGCGTGGGATGAATTGCGGCGGACGCCCGCGTTTGCCGCAAACTGGTTTACGGTTCAGCAATCGGATTTTGAATTGCCGGACGGTTCGGTCGGGCGCGGATGGCAATGGCTGGATTATCATATGCCCGCGGTCGGCGTCATTGCCGCGCGCGCGGATGGCGCAATCTTGTTGGTGAATCAATTTCGTTTTACGACGCGTACGCGCGATTGGGAATTGCCCGCGGGACGCGTGGACGAAGGCGAAACGCCCCAAATCGCCGCGCAACGCGAATTGCGCGAAGAGACCGGCCACCGCGCGGCGACGCTGGAACTACTCGGCTATTTTCATCCGTCCAATGGTTCGAGCAATCAGAAATTTATTTTCTTTATCGCGCGCGGGGTGGAACAAATCAGCGCGATTCAAGATACGAATGAAGTGGACGACGCGCGCTGGTTTCCGGAAAGCGCGGTGCGCGCGATGCTCGCGCGCAATGAGATTCTGGACGGCATGTCGGTAACGGGTTTGTTGTGGTATTTTTTCAAGGCGCGTGACAAAGGATGATTGAGCCGCACATTGAGGCGCGCATTCGCGCCGACGCTTATGCGCGCGTATTAGGCGCAAAGATTGAAGCCATCGAGCCGGGTTATAGCCGCGTCTCGCTTGTGATCACATCCGAGATGCTGAATTTTCACGGCATGACGCATGGTGGCGTTGTATTCAGTTTGGCGGACATTGCTTTTGCCGCGGCGGGCAACTCGCACGGCCAGACGGCGGTGGCGTTGAATGTCAATATCAGTTTCACGCATGCCACTGGCGCGGGCGCGCATTTGGTCGCCGAAGCGCGCGAAGCCAAGCTTGGGCGCGCGACAGGGTTGTACGAAATCACGGTCACGGAACGCGCGAGCGGCGAACTGGTCGCCCGATGCCTCGCGACAGTGTATCGCAAGCGGGAATTTTTTAGCGAACAAGCGCCTTGACAGCTCTGCGATAGAAATCCGAGTCTGTTTAAGGGTTGATAAAATCAAGTTATTTTTTCGCAGATTTTCTCGTTGCCGCCAGCGCGAAAAGCACTTGAAGATGTCCGCGCGCTGCCAACGGATGGTGAAAACGGATGAACGGATTTGTGACGCGCATCCGTTCTTTATCCGTTGTCCGCCTCTTTCGCGTGATGCCCGCGCGCCGCCAACGGATGGTGAAAACGGATGAACGGATTTGTGACGCGCATCCGTTCTTTATCCGTTGTCCGCTCCTTTCGCGCTACGGTAACGTCACGCGGCGCACGGCGCTCCACTCGCTTGCGCCATTGGCGCGCACAAGTTCCAATTTGTAGAAATAGGTTTTGCCCGCGTTCACCTTTTTGTTCGTGCGCGAATAATTCGCGCCGAGAATTTCGCCAGGATGTTTTGCCGCAATCAACGCTTTGTTCAACCGTTTATATGTTCCGTTCTTTTTCGTCGCGCGATACACATTAAAGCCGACTAGGTTCATTTCGTTACCCGTGCGCCATTTCACGACGACATGTTGCTGCGCATTGACGCGCGCGGTGAACGCGGCGAGGTCGGTGGCGGTGATTGCGCTGATTTCATATTTGGCGATGTAATCCGCCGCATCCAGCCACGTCCCGCCGTTGTTCACATTAATAAAATGTCCCCCAGCATACAGATCCCTGCCGCCCACCGCCAGCGCAAAGACCCAATTAGTCAGCGAGCCGCCGCCCACACCATTCGAGCCGAGCGCCGACCAGTTCGTCCCATCCCATTTGGCGACTCGATCCGCCGCGCCCAACACCGTCCCGCCGTTGTTCACGTTGGTAAAATTTCCCCCGACATATAGGTTGCTGCCGCTCACCGCCAGCGCACGGACATAGTAATTCAGCGAGCCGTCGCCCGAACTACCCGAGCCGAGTGCCGACCAATTCGTCCCATCCCATTTGGCGATGTAATCTGCTGCAGTCAGCGTCGTCCCGCTGTTGTTCACGTTAGAAAAGTCTCACCCGACATACAAATTCGTGCCGCTCACCGCCAGCGCATAGACATAGTTATTCAGCGAGCCGTCGCCCGAACTACCCGAGCCGAGCGCCGACCAATTCGTCCCATCCCATTTGGCGATGTAATCTGCTGCAGTCAGCGTCGTCCCGCTGTTATTCACGTTAGTAAAGTATCCCCCGACATACAGATCGCTGCCGCTCACCGCCAGCGCATAGACATAGCTATTCAGCGAGCCGTTGCCCGAACTACCCGAGCCGAGCTCCGACCAGTTCATCCCATCCCATTTGGCGATGTAATCCGCCGCATACAGCGTCTCCCCGTAGTTGTTCACGTCAGTAAACAATCCCCCGACATACAGGTCGCTGCCGCTCACCGCCAGCGCATAGACATGGTAATTTAGCGAGCCGCCGCCCACACCATTCGAGCCGAGCGCGGACCAATCGCCAACCGCGCTGGGCGTGTGCGCGCCGCTTCCCGCAGGCGCAAGGACGGGACCGCGTACTGCATCGAGCGTGACGTTCCAGCCGCGCAGGTCAAACGTCCCGTGCGGCGCGGACGCGAGATTCAGCGTGCCATCGTCATTCAAAAAGCCATTGACGGGCAGCAGGTCTGCCGCGTCGGCGGGCGAGATTGCCCAAGAACTATTCACCAGCGCGAGCGCGCCGAACAATGCGAGGATTGCGGCGAGACGCGCGAAATGAGATGCGATGCGTTTGCGAGACATGATGAATCCTCCTCTTGAATTGGAGATTGGTCCAGACCCCAAGGGTTTTCGAAAACCCTTGGGGTCTGGACTGAATTCGTGTATAATGTTCTAAATTTTATTCGCCTCGCGTTTACCCAGCGTTTACTTGCCTATGCTTTACATTAGGTTGTTTGGGTCACCCTCTGTCGAACGCGACGGCCAACCAATGCCCTCTTTCAAGAGTCGCAAGGTGCTGGCGCTACTCACCTATCTCGCGCTCTGTCCCGGCGCGCATGCGCGCTCGAAACTCGCCGGACTCTTTTGGTCCGATGTCACCGAACACAAGGCGCTCGACAATCTGCGGTTCGTCTTGTGGAATCTCACCGAGACGCTCGAGACAAACGTTTTCACCGCCGACCGTCTCACCGTCGCGTGGCAAACCAACTCCGAGGTCTGGCTCGACGCGCAAGAACTGTTGGACCCCCAACTCGCGGACGGACACGCAACCCTTTCGCCGGAAATGCTCGCCCTGCGCGAACGCGTGGTGGACTTGTATCGCGGCGACCTGCTCGCCGACCTCGAGCTCTCTGGCAACGTGTTGTTTAACGAGTGGCTGCATCTAATACGCGCGTGCTTGCGTGCAACGGTGGTGGACTCGCTGCTCCTTTTGGCGGATGAATACGAACGGCGCCGCGAATTGTCCCGCGCGCTCGCGGCATTGCGAAAATTGCTCGCGCTCGACCCCTGGCGCGAGCAAGCGCATCGCCGCATGATGCGCTTGCTCGCGCGCAGCGGACAGCGCGCCGCCGCGCTCGCCCAATACAAAATTTGTCAACGCGTCTTGCGCGACGAATTGGACGTTGCCCCGTCCGCTGAAACGACCGCGCTGTGGGAACGGCTCTACGCCGCGCAAAACGCGCCGCGTCACAATTTGCCCGCTCCGTTCACTCCCTTTATCGGACGCAGTCAAGAACTCGATGACCTCGCCGCGCTGCTCGCCAACCCAGAGTGTCGGCTCGTTACCCTCGTCGGACCAGGCGGTGTGGGCAAAACGCGGCTCGCGCGGCAAACCGCCGCGCAATCCGTCGAATTCTTTATCAACGGCGCGCGCTGGCTCGACCTGACGGGGGTGACCGCGCCCGAAATGCTGACGCTAACGCTGGCGCAACAACTTGGACTCGCGTCGGGCATGGGCAAACCGCGCGCGCAATTGCAGCGCTATTTGCGCGGCAAAGAAATGCTGTTGGTTTTGGACAATGTCGAATCCGCGCTCGCCGGCGCGGCGGAATTTGCCGCGTTGCTGCAAGACGCGCCCGACGTAAAAATTCTCGCCACGAGCCGCGCGCGTTTGAACCTGCAAACCGAATGGGTGTACAAAGTGCGCGGTTTGCCCGCATCCGACGCGCCGCGCCTGTTCATCCACAGCGCGCGCCGCGCCCGCGCGCGTTCTGCGCCGGCGGCAAGCGCTGCGCCGCACCTTGAGCGCATCGGCGAATTCGCGGCGGCTTTGTCGCCCGACATCGAATTCACTCCGGCGGCGCAAGCTTTAACCTGCGCCGATATCGCCGACGCCCTCGCGCACAATCTCGATTTTCTCGCAGCCACGCTGCGCGATGCGCCGGAACAGGAGCGCAATTTGCGCGCGGCGTTCGATTATGCCTGGCAGCTATTGGACGCGTCCGAACGCGTGACGTTGAGCCGCTTGGCGGCGCTGCGCGGCGGTTTTCGGCTCGCCGCCGCCGAACAGATCGCGGGCGCGTCGTACGCGCAGCTCTTGGCGTTCGTCGGCAAGGCGCTGGTCGCGCACGACGGCGCGGGGCGCTACGCCATGCTGGAAACGATTCGTCATTATGCCGCTGAAAAATTGGACGCAGATGCCTTGCGCGATACGCGCGACGCGCACGCGCATTACTTTGCCGCATACGTCGCGCAGCGCGCGCGCCTCATCCAGCGCGCCGAACGCGTCGCGCTGGATGAGGTTGCCCAGGACATGGATAATCTGCGCGCGGCGTGGGATTGGGCAATCGAATGTCGAGACGAAACCAACATTGCGCGCGCGGTGGAAGGGTTGGCGATTTTTTACGAAACGCGCAACTGGGCGCGCGAAGGCGCCGAGAGGATGGCGCGCGCGGCAAACGTTTTGCCGCGCGGCGAAACGCGCGGCATCGTCCTGACATGGCAAGCTGTCTTTGGCGCGCGTCTCGCCGATTTTGCGCGCGCGCGTGATCTGCTGCTCGAGGCGCGCGACCTTGTGGCGACGCCGCAGGCGCGCGCCTTTGTGTTGGACAATCTGGGGACGATTGCCGAGCGCACGGGCGACCCGACGCGCGCGCAGCAGTGTTTCCAAGAGAGTTATGCTCTCGCCTGCCAAGCGGAGGACGAATGGGGCATGGCGCGCGCGTTAAATAACTTGGGCAATCTCTTGTACACGCAGGGCGACCCGTCTGCCGCGCGCACAAACGTCGAGGCGAGTTTGGTCATGCGCCGCGCGCTCGGCGATTTGCCCGGCGCGGCGCAAACGCTCATCAATCTCGCCAACATCCACCGCGCGGCGGGCGACGCGCGCGCAGCGGAACGGCGCTATCACGAGAGCATGAGCATTTTTCGCGAATTGGACAATCGGCTCGGCCTTGCGATTTGTTTGAATAATCTGGGCTATCTGGCGTATCAGCAAGCGGATTACGCGCGCGCGGAACAGTTGTATCAGGAGGCGTTGGCGCTGTGCTGCGAGTTGGGCGACGCGTGGGGCGCGATGACGATGCTGGACAATCTCGGCGCGAACGCGCTGGCGCGCGGTGAACTTGATGCGGCGCGCAGTTATTTGCGCCAAGAATTGCAAATCGCGCGCGCGAGCGGCATGACGCGGCGCAGCGTCGAAATTCTTGCCACGCTCGCCGCGCTCGAGGCGCGGGCGCAGAATCTTGAATCCGCCGTCGCGCTGTTGGCGTTCGCGCAGCCGAGTTTGAGCGCCGCCGCGCGCGCGTCGAGCGAACGCCTGCTGGCGGAATTGGAAACGCAACATTTGATTTAGGAGACAGACCCTTTGGGTTTTCGGAAATCCAAAGGGTCTTGTACTCTAGACCAAACCGGAAAGCGCGGCAGCAAGCACGCCAAGTCTGTGGCGAATCAAGCGCATTCGCAGATTGGCATGCGAAAACGTCCGCAGAGACGTTTCGCGCTTTTGTTGGCGCGAAGTGGATTCGCTCGCAACAAGTTCTCGGATTTTTTGGTATACTGTGCCGCAGCGCGGAATGATGGGGATATTTTTTCTGCGCGCGACGCGTTTTCTGGAATTGGCAAGGCGTTATCAGAGGAATCCATTTATGAAAATCACACTCTTTAAATTTCTGACGCGCAGTTTGTGGTTGAGCGTTTTGCTCGTTAGCTTGAGCGTGGGCGGCGTTTTGGCATCCGACCCCGAGCCGGAGCCACGCGCCCAAGTCTTTTATATTCCAAAAGTTGTCACGGTCGCGCAGCGCAACGCCATCACGCAAACGGGCGCGTTGATTGTCGAAGCGGGCCACGATTATGTTTTGGTGGAAGCGTTGCCTTCCGAAGTCGCCGCGCTGCGCGCGCTCGGTTTGGACGCGCAAACGCCGCCGTCTGAATTTTTAGCGCCGCAAGATTTCCCCGGCGCCGATTCCGCTTTTCATAATTACGATGAAATGGTCGCCGCGTTGCAGCAAACTGCCGCCGCGCATCCCGCGATTTTTTCGCTTTTTTCGCTCGGACAATCGGAGCAGGGGCGCGAAATTTGGGCGGGCAAAATTTCGGATAACGTCGGCGCGGATGAAGCCGAACCCGAAGTCTTGCTCACGCATCACCAGCACGCGCGCGAACATCTCACGGTGGAGATGGCGCTCTATACGCTGAAAACGTTGACCAGTGAGTACGGCATTGATCCGACGATTACGCATTTGGTGGATTCGCGCGAAATCTGGATTGTCTTTGATATGAATCCCGACGGCGGCGAGTACGATATTGCGACTGGTTCGTATCGCAGTTGGCGCAAGAATCGTCAACCCAACGATAATACGCCTGCGATTGGCACAGATTTGAATCGGAATTGGGGCTACAAGTTTGGCTGCTGCGGCGGCAGCAGTAATAATCCCGCCAGCGAAACGTATCGCGGCGCGTCCGCCTTTTCGGCGCCCGAAACGCGGCGCGTGCGCGATTTTGTGAACAGCCGCGTCGTCAATGGCGCGCAGCAAATCACGACGGCGATTGATTTTCATACCTATAGCGAATTGGTGTTGTGGCCCTATGGCTACACGATGACGGATGTGCCGTCCGATATGACGCAAGATGATTGGGATGTTCTGGTGACGATGGGCAAGGCGATGGCGAAAACGAATAACTATACGCCCGAACAGGCATCCGATTTGTATATCACGGATGGCACGATTGATGATTGGCTGTACGGCGTACATAAAATTTTCAATTATACATTCGAGATGTATCCGACCTCTTCCGCGTTCGGCGGTTTTTATCCGCCCGATGACGTGATTCCGCAAGAGACGGCGCGGAATCGGCAAGCGCTGCTCTATCTGCTCGAATATGCGAATTGTCCTTTTCGCGCGATTGGCAAAGAAAATCAATATTGCGGTTTGACGACGACGAATTTGTACGACGAAAAATTCGAGGGCGCGGTCACGTGGACGATCAACGCTGATGGCACGGATACGGCCACGCGCGGCGCGTGGCAGATTGGCAAGCCGCGACCGACGTATGCGGGCGGCGCGAAACAAGTTGGGAAGGCGGATTCGGACAGAAAAGCTTTGGTGACGGGACGCAAAGCGGGCGCGCGCGCGACGGATTTCGATGTAGATGGCGGGGTGACGACAGCGCGCAGCGGCGCGATTGCGCTGGACAATGCGTATTCTGAAATCACGCTCTCGTTTGCCGCCTACATGGCGCACGGCAACAACTCAAATCGGCGCGATTATTTTCGGGTGCGCGTCATTGGCGATACGACGCAGACGCTCTATGAAGAGCGCGGCAACAAACAGAATGACAATGCGAATTGGCTTCCCTATACCTTTGATCTTACCGCGTTCAAAGGGCAGACGATTCGTTTGCAAGTGGAATGCGCCGATATGGGCAAGGAGAGTTTGGTCGAGTGCGGCGTGGATTCCATTCGCTTTGAAGGCATTCAATAAAGATGATTACGCGCGAGGAGTTTGAACGAATCGTGGATGAAACCGTCGCGCAGCTGCCCGAATCCTTTCGCGCGCGCATTGAAAATTTGGCGATTGTGGTGGAAGAATTCCCCGACGCGTGGACGCTAGAATTGGCGCATCTCCGCAATCGTTACGAACTCTTGGGTTTTTATCACGGCATCCCGCTCACGAATCGCACGCACGATTATGGAAACGTCGCGCCGGATTTGATTAGCATTTACCGACAACCGATCTTGAGTCATTATCGCGCGGATGAAGCGATTCGCGCCGGTATTCGTCATACGGTGTTGCATGAATTGGCGCACTATTTTGGCATCAGCGATGAGCGGTTGCACGAATTGGGCGCGTATTAAGTTGTGACAGACGTTGTAATAAAAAAGCCGCGAGCATGCTCGCGGCTTTTTTGTCGCCTTTTGATTCATGCTTTTTTGCGGTCGCGATTCCAGAAAAAGAACCACACGCCGCCGCTGAGGACGCAAAAGACGGCTGTGAGCAACGCTAGCATTTGCATATTCGGCCGATTGAATGCGCCGATAAAATTGCCGTCAGGATTCAGCTGTGTTTGGATGAATAGAAATGCCGCAGTCGCAAAACCGACGATCCACAATCCTTTGCGCTGTTTGAAAATGGCGCTGCCCATGTTGCCCGGCATGGGCAGCAATTCAAAAAAGAGCGTCTGAATGCCGACGGCGAAAATCAAAATGATTAGCGTGGCAAACCACAAGCTCGCGCCGGTGGTCGTAGGGATGAATGCCGAAGCGAGCCACGCCAAACCCGCGACGCCTGCTACGGCGCCAATGCCCAATAAACTCTGCGTCAACGGTCTGCCGCGCAATTCGCCATGCGCGCTGCCCGCGCTGCCAAAGATAATGCCGGGCGCCAAACCCACGAGTCGTGAAAACACCATCGAGCCGAGCGCAATCGCGGCGTTGCTGCCGTTCAAGCCGATTTCGCCGCCGCCGCCGTTGCGTCGTGAATAAAGCACGATCGCTACATCGTCAATCAGACCAATCAAGCCAACGCTGAGCATCACCGATGCAATCATTAGCAGCCAACCCGGATGGGTAAAACTGAAATTCGGGTCGAGGAACGAAAAAATCGCGCCGAGTATAAAAAGCACGCCAAGCAATTTGAACGCTTCGAACAGCCAGCTCAAGCCGCGCGCCGAGAGATTGGCGCTAAAAGCGGCGCCGGCGGCGATGAGGGCGCCCAGCGGTCGCGTAAGCGGCATAAACCATCCGCTAATTTCCTCTTCGTGCTGCTCCATTGTGTTGCTTTGCAGCGTGCCGAAAAAGCCGAACAATAGCGCCAAAAGGAGCGCGAGCAAAAGATTCGGCAGCGTTTTCGCCAACCCGCCGCTAAACGCCTGCGTAGGTGTTCTCACATTTTCAACCCACCAATTCATATTAAAAGCGCCGAGTCCGCCGATATTGATAAATGGAAAATCTCCCGCGACGCCCAAGCGCGAGCCGCCCGCGTTGGTGGACGTTGGAGTGGGCGTCGGCGTGCCAACCCCTGCGCCTGCGGGCGTGGCTACGCCCGGCGTTTCGGTGAGCGCCAATGCCGCTCGTGTTGGCGACGTTATCGCCACGGCGATTTGCGTTTGCGCGATAGCGGTTTCAAGCGCGCCCGGCGTCAAGGCGAGAATGCTCGCGGTTTGCGTCGCGATAGCTGCTGTCGCGGATGCGTCGGACGTCGGCGTATTTGTCACGAACGCTGCTGGAGTGACGGAGGGTTGCGTCGTTTCAGTTGACGTTGCCGTGCCAAGCGCCGCCGTTGCTGTTGTCGTAGCCGTGGCGACAGTTCCCGTCGCCGTTGGCGTATCGGTAATCGCGCCGCCTGGCGTGATTGTGAAAATAATCGCCGTCGGTGTCTCTGTCGGCGTTCCGTCAAGCGGTATCAATGGGGTCGCCGGCGTAAAAGTTTTGGTCGGGTTATTATTTCCACTTGGCGGCGTATCCGTTATCGTAGGTGTGATGGGTGTGTGCGTCGGCGTGACAGTGTTGGTTTTTGTCGGACCGAAAGGTGTGTATGTGGGTGTGTAAGTTTTGGTTGGCTTGGGTGTGTTGGATGGCGTCGTCGTACTTGTGGCGGTCGCGGAGCTAGTCGGTGTATTGGTCGCGGTGGCAGATGGCGTCGTCGTATTTGTGGCGGTCGCGGAGCTAGTCGGTGTATTGGTCGCGGTGGCAGATGGCGTCGCCGTATTTGTGGCGGTCGCGGTGATGGTTGGCGTGGCAGTGGCGGCTTCCACCGTGACGCAATTCGAAAATTCCGAAGTGTTGAGATTGCTCAAATCGGTTGCGGTTCCGGTCACTTGGGAACCAATGGGCGCGGTGATAATCGGCGCGTAATAAAAGAACGGCGCAGGCGCGCCGACGCCCATCACGTCGAGGAAACCGATATAAATTTGTCCTTCGCCAAAACCAGAGCCATCGCAGCCGGGCGTAGGCGGCGCGCCGGCAACGCGATTATAGAAAAATTCCAGCCGATAGCTGATGCCAAGCGCGCCCGTAAATGTTCCCGCAATTGTCGTGCTGGCGGCAGCCGCAATCGAAATCGTTTGAAAGGACTGCAAGTCATTTCCATTATTGGGGGCAGGGACCAGACTGATTCCCTTTAGCGCATTGCCGTAGATGGAATTGCCGGCGATGCGATTGAAATGCGCGGGCGTGGTGTCAAACGATTCAATCAGGATACCTTCCGCGCGATTTTGCGCGATAATATTGCAACCCTTGTCGCAAGTTCCATTGGTGACGGTCGGGTCTCCAATCAGATTGGAGCTGCTTTCGAGCAGTTGAATGCCGCCATCGCCGTTTGCCGTTTCGGTCACGGCGTCGGCGGCAACGCCGATATAATTTCCTTGAACTGTATTGCCATTCGAGCGAAACATTGAAATGCCGACACCGGCATTATCCGAAATGATATTGCGGTCCGCGAGCGTCGCGCCGCCAATGAGGGTGCCCATCGTCGCCGCTGTGGTCGCGGCGAGATCAATCCCATTGTCCGAGTTGCCTAATGAGATGGAACCCGCAATCGGCACACCAATAAAGTTGCCGCGAATTTGGTTGCCAGTATTGGCGCCGCCTTGAATGGTAATGCCATTCGCGCTGTTGAAACTGATGACGTTGCCGAGAATGAGATTGTCGCGCGAAGCGCCAAGAAATTCTTTGATGAGAATACCATCAGCGGCATTAGTGATGTCCGCGCTAAAAGAGTCCTGAATTTTATTGTCGCCCGCCGCGTTTGTGCCGATACGATTGCCGTTGATGGAATTGCTTTTGGCGTTGTTCAAGAGGATGGCATCGGACTCGTTACCCGTAATCGTGTTTTGTTCGCCCGGCGCCGCCGTGCCGATAATATTGCCGTTCGAATCGCGCAGTTCGATGCCGACGCCGAGATTGCTCACGTTCACATCTTCGGTCGGTTCATTGCCGATGCGATTGCCGACGATTTTGTTGTTGGTCGCGGTGGCATCGCGAATAAAAATTCCGTGGGAATTGTTGCCCGCGATGACATTGTCTTCAAAATTGCCCGCGCTGTGATTCGGCCCGCCGATAATATTGTCGGACGCGTCTTGGATTAAAATGCCAATGGTGTTGGGCAAGCGCAGCGTCGCGTTCCAATTCACGCCGATAAAATTTCCCGTAATCGTATTGCCAACGCTGCCCGAATCGCGTATCCAGATGCCTCTGCCAAAATCCACCGCGCGGTGGCTGGAAATGACATTGCAATCGCCATCGCAGCGCGCCTGCGACGCGCGGCTGCCGCCAATCACATTGCGCGCCGCGCCGCTTTCAATCACAATGCCGTTGCGGTTATCGCCATTGTCGGCACAACTAAAAGTTGTGCCGATACAATTCGTTTGAATGGTATTGTCATCGCTGCGAATGACAATGCCATCTTCGGCAAAATTTTGAATGACGAGCCCCTTGATGATGCTGTTATCCGAACCGGCGTCCAGAATCAGCCCGCTTACGCTGCCGGCGCCGATGCCATTCAACACGACGATTGGCGGCGCCGTCGCAACCCAATCCGGTTCAGAGGTGCCATCAATCGTCACCCGATTGGTCAGCGAGGGCAGCGCGCTGCCGAGCGCAATCGTATACGGCGCGACGCCGCTAAAATTAAATCCAATCGTGTCGGGGTCGAGATTGGCGTTGGCGACGTTGATCGCTTCGCGCAGCGTGCAGTCGCCGGACGCGCCATTGCAATCGCCATCGTCCGTATCAGCGGTATCATTGACTGTAAGAATAATTGGCGCTTCGGGCGGAGGGTGTCTGCGCTGTACGCGTAGATTTTTGACCACGCGATTATTGCGTTTGTTCGCGTCCGCTGTTTTGGCTTGCACGCGCGCGCGCAAACTGAACGTCGCTTTGCTGTCTGTCGCGCGCGCATTCAAAACGATCGAGACCGTTTTGCCCGCGGCGAGACGGCCGATATCGCAGCGCAGCGCGTCGCGTGCGCTCGCGTCCAGTTTCACGCATTGCCCGCGTTCCGCCTCTACGCTTTCCACAATGACGCTTTGCGGCAGCGTGAGGCGAAAGGTTACGCGCGTCGCCGCGGCGGGCCCATGATTAAGAATGCGATAGCGTGTGACAAATGTTTCGTCGGCGTTGATTTCAGCGGTGGGAAACGCGGCGGTCAATTCCAAATCCGCGCGCGGCGTTTCAGCGAGCGCGGTTGGCGGAGCGAAAGTTTTTGCAAAAGGGGCAAAGAGGAAAAAAACAAACGTGACACCAATGGCAATCGCGAGATGGCGACGCCGCGCGTAATGCGTTGTTTCAGATTTCATAGAGAGCGCTGAAATTTCTCGCGAGTCGAAAGGTCAGGATGCTGAAATTTTATGCAATCCTGAAAATCGCGCAAGGGGGGGTATAATGGGCGAATGTCCAAGTCGAAAGGCGCAAGACTGAAAATTTAGAAATCACGCAACGCTCCAAACGGCGCGCATTTGATTTTATTTGCGTAGATTCGCGCCGTTTTATCCTATCCAAAGGAATAAAAATGCCGACATTTGATGAATATGTGGCGCAGAACCGCGAACGGTTTTTGAACGAATTGAAGGATTTTACGGCGCAGCCCAGCGTCGCCGCGCAAAATTTAGGCATGCGCGAAATGGCGGACAAGGTATTGGCGCGGCTGCAAAAATTGGGCGCGCAGGCGCGATTAATTCCTATCGCGGACGGCTTTCCCGTTGTCTATGGCGAAATTGGCAGCGGCGCCAAGACGCTGTTGATTTACGACCATTATGACGTGCAGCCACCCGAGCCACTCGACTTGTGGACGACGCCGCCGTGGGAGCCAACCATTCGGGATGGCAAAATATATGCGCGCGGCGTCGCGGATAACAAGGGTGATTTATTGCTGCGCCTCCAAGCCGTCGAAAGCTGGCTGGCGACCGAAGGCGCGCTGCCGTTGAAAATCAAATGGGTGATTGAAGGCGAAGAAGAAATCGGCAGCCCGAATTTGGGAAAATTCGTCGCGGCGCAGCGCGAATTGATTCAAGGCGCGGACGGCTGCTTGTGGGAATTTGGCGCGAAAGATTCGCACGAGAATCCGATGTTGATCTGCGGTTTGAAAGGCATCCTCTATTTGGAATTGCACGCGCGCGGCGCGAATCGCGATTTACATTCGGGCGCGGCGTCCATCGTCGAAAATCCCGCCTGGCGTTTGGTGTGGGCGCTGGCGACTTTGAAAAATGAACGCGACGAGATTACGATTGACAGCTATAACGATTATGTGCGCGAACCGAACGCGCTTGAACTGGAAGCCGCATCGCACATTCCCTTTGACACCGATCTCGAATTGGAAAAATTCGGCGTAAAACAATTTATCAACGGCGCGCGCGATTTTGACGCGGTGAAAAAATTGTATTTCACGCCGACGGTGACGATTTGCGGCATACAGTCGGGTTATACCGGCGCTGGCGGCAAAACCGTTTTGCCGAATCATGCGTTTGTGAAATTGGATTTTCGGTTGGTGCCAGATCAAACGCCTGAACTAATTTTGGATTTGTTGCGCCGACATCTCGACGCGCATGGCTTTGCGGATATTCAAATCGTTCAAACCGAAAACGGCGAACATGTCGCGCGTTCGCCGCTCGACAGCGCGATTGTACAGGCAGCCAAAGCCGCCGCGCGCGCGACCTATCAGCGCGACGCGGTGGTGTATCCCACCGCCGCCGGCAGCGGTCCAATGTACGATTTGTGTCAACAGTTGAACATTCCCGCGGTGAGCGCGGGCTGCGGTTACCCCGATACGCGCGGTCACGCGCCGGACGAAAATATTCGCATAGACGATTATTTTCAAAGCATCGTCTTTATCCGCGAGTTGATACGCAATTTTGCGGACAATTAACATCAACGCCGATTCGGTTTGTGATTACCATTACGCGATCCAAAGCAAGCTCGCGTGCGCTTGCGGCGATGCGCTCTATCGTCGCAAGCGCGACGCGCAATGCTTATCCAAGCGCTGATGCTGGAATTCGCGTCAGAACAAATTTCTAACTATAATCGTGTCATTTCAACTTGAGGCAGGCAATGACTGTATCTCCTTCTACGGTGACCGCCAATTCGCGCGCGCGCGTGGCGGTTGAACCGATTCGTGATTTAGGCAATCGCCTTCGCGCGAATGTCGAACAGGTTATTTTCGGCAAACATCGCGAGATTGAACTCGCGTTAATTGCGCTATTGTGTCAGGGGCATGTGTTGATTGAAGATGTGCCGGGCACAGGCAAAACGATGTTGGCGCGCGCGTTCGCCAAATCAATCGGTTGCACTTTTCGCCGCATTCAATTCACGCCCGATATGCTGCCGACCGATGTCACCGGCACGAGCATTTTTAATCAACAAACGCGCGAGTTTGAATTTCGTCCCGGGCCCATCATTGCCCAAATCGTGCTAACCGATGAGATTAATCGCGCGACGCCCAAGACGCAAAGCGCGCTGCTCGAAGCGATGGAAGAACGACAGGTAACGGTGGATGGCGTGACGCACGCGATGCCGCAACCGTTTTTGGTGCTGGCGACGCAAAACCCGATCGAGTACGAAGGCACCTTTCCGCTGCCCGAAGCGCAGCTAGACCGCTTTATGATGCGCATTCATCTCGGCTATCCCGCGCCCGCCGAAGAAGCGCAAATGCTCCAAGCGCAGCAGCGCGTGCATCCGATTGAAGAGACGCAGCAGATTATCAGCGCGGCTGATTTATTGCGCGCGCAGCGCGCAATCAAAGAAATTTATATAGACCGTCTGATTCAAGAATATATCGTCGCGCTGGTCGAAGCGACGCGGCGACATCCCGATGTATATCTCGGCGCCTCGCCGCGCGGTTCGCTCGCCTTGTTGAAAACGTCGCAAGCCAAAGCCGCCCTTCGCAGCCGCGATTTTGTTTCGCCCGACGACATCAAAGAACTCGCCGACGCGACGCTCGCGCATCGCATCATCCTTTCGCCCGCCGCGCGCTTGAAACATGTTGACGCGCGCGTGATTGTGAATGAAATTGTCAATAGCGTGCCGGTGCCGGGCGCGCGCGCGCGCTAGCTCTCCAACATGGCTTGCCTGAAAAATTCGCTCAAGCGTCTCCGCGCGTTCTATCTCCGTTCCGGGTTCATTCTTAATCTGCGGCGCGTATGGCTTTTGATTGTGATTTGGGCGGTGTTGGCGAATCTCGCCATCGCGACCAATCGCGATATCTTTTTTCGCCTCTCGTATCTCATTCTGCTCGTCGTTGGCGCCGCGTTTCTGTGGGCGCTGTACAGCGTGCAATCGTTTCGGCTCGAACGCACGGTTTTGACGCTGCGCGCCCAAGTCGGAAAAATTGTCGAAGAACGTATCACCGCTATCAGCACCGGACACATTCCGAAACTGTGGCTCGAATTGGTGGACGGCGGCAACATGCCCGGGCATCCGGTCGGGCGCGTGCTGTCCGCGATGTCGCCGCGCGTGCGCTACACCTTTCTCGTGCGTTCCTTGTGCCGCTTGCGCGGACGTTTTCGGCTGGGGCCAATTACGGCGTCCAGCGGCGACCCGTTCGGTCTGTTTGTGTTTCATCGCGCTTTGCCGGAAACCGAACGCGCGCTCGTCGTCTATCCGCTCACTTTGGATTTGCCGCAGTTCGCGCCCAGTCTCGGCAATTTGCGCGGCGGCGACACGCGCTTTCAACGCACGCATCATGTAACGACCAATGTGTCCGGCACGCGCGAATACGCGCCGGGCGATTCGTACAACCGCATTCATTGGAATTCAGTGGCGCGTTACGACCGCCTGATCGTCAAAGAATTTGAACTTGATCCGACGGCGGATGTTTGGATTTTATTGGATTTGGAGCGCGGCATTCACGCGGGCGCTTGGTGGGAACAAGCGTGGTACGAACGCGAAGTCGAAGAAGCGTGGATGCTCGAAATCAAAGCGGAACAGCTAGCGCCGATTGCGCCCAATACCGAAGAGTATGCGGTCACCTGCGCGGCATCCATCGCCAAATATTTTTTGGACAAACAACGCGCGGTCGGACTCGTGGCGTCCAACAACGAAAACTTGTACGCGCAGCCCGACCGCGGCGAACGTCAGTTGACGCGGCTGTTAGAAATGCTCGCCGTCGCGGAATCGAATGGCAGCGAACCGTTCGCGTCGTTGATCGCGCGCGAAACGGCGACCATGAATCGCAGCGTCACGCTCGCGTTGGTCACGCCCTCGGCTGAAGTCGCGTGGATTCAATACGCGCAAGATTTGCGCCGACGCGGTTTTCATCTCATCGTCATTTTGATTGACGCAGGTTCGTTCGGCATCGGCGTCAACTTTGCGCCCATCGTCGGCGAACTCACCGCGAGCGGTATTATCACTTATATCGTTCGGCAAGGCGATGACCTGCGCGCGGTGTTGGGCGGCGCGCCGCAAACCGCGCGCTCATAAAAACGGCGAGCATTTTTACTCGCCGCTTGTTCCATCGCGCAAAGTCACGCGACGCGTTTTTTCGCGCGCGCGCGCTGGAAAATTTTTACCAATTCGCGCAGCCATAACACTGTGCTGCCGACGGCGATACAAAGCGCCCAATCGGCTCCGGTGAGCGCCACAGTCGAAAACGCGGTTTGCAGCGCTGGCGTATAGATGACGACGCCTTGCAGCAGGACCGAAACGCCGATGGCGAGCCATAACCATTTGTTGGAAAACAAACCAGTGAACGCGGATAATTCATCCGAGCGCGCGTTCAACGCGTTGAACAGCTGGAAAAATACGAGCGTCGTGAATGCCATTGTTTGCGCGTACGCCATCGTGCCGTTTGCGCCGGCAATCCAACCATTTGGCAGCGACGCGTCCATCACCGCGAGCGTGCCGACCATCATAATCACGCCGACAAAAAAAATGTCGAACCACATTGCGCGCGTAATGACGCTCGCTTTGGGGTTGCGCGGCGGTTTTTGCATCACATCCGGGTCGGGCGGTTCCACGCCGAGCGCGAGCGCGGGGCCCGAATCGGTCAGCAGATTAATCCACAAAATTTGCGTCGCCAACAGCGGCACGATAATGCGCGAACCCGCCTCTGGCAATAAACCGAGCCGCGTCCCGAGCAGCACGCCAAAAAACATCACCAGCACTTCGCCGATGTTGGAAGACAAAAGATAGCGCAAAAATTTTTGGATATTGGCAAAAATCGAACGTCCTTCTTCCACCGCCGCGACGATGCTGGAGAAATTATCGTCGGCGAGAATCATGTCCGCCGCGCCTTTGGAAACGTCGGTCCCCGTGATGCCCATCGCCACGCCAATATCGGATGCTTTTAACGCGGGCGCGTCGTTCACGCCGTCACCCGTCATCGCCGTAATCGCGCCATTCGCTTTGAGCGCGCGCACAATGCGCAATTTGTGTTCGGGCGCGACGCGCGCAAAGACCGTTACGCGTTTCACCAATTCCCGCAAATGCTCTTCGTTTGTTTTTTGCAATTCCGCGCCGGTGACCGCGCGTTCGCCCGGCGTGAGGATGCCTAATTCGTATCCAATCGCGGCAGCCGTCGCCGGATGGTCGCCCGTAATCATGATAGAACGCACGCCCGCGGCTTGCGCGCGCCGCACTGCCGCGCGCGCTTCGGGTCGTGGCGGATCCATCATGCCCACCGCGCCGAGCCACACCAATTCCGCTTCCGGTTCTTGAATTAGCGCGCCCGTGATTTTATTTCGGTCCAAATAACGATAGGCGACGCCGAGCGTCCGCAGCGCTTGCTGCGCCAACGCGTCAATCGCGTTTTGAATTTCGCGACGGCGTTCGGGCGTCAACGCGTATTCCACCTCGCCCACGCGCTCCGCCGCGCAGCGCGCGAGCAAAATATCCGGCGCGCCTTTTGACGCGACGGCGAGGCGAGTCTCGTTTTGCGCGTCCGTTAGGATCGCCGACATCATCTTGCGTTCCGAGGAAAAGGGCGCTTCGCCAATGCGCTGATAGCGCGTCTGCAAAGCGTTTGCGTCGAGACCTGCCTTGCGCGCTGCCACCCATAGCGCGCCTTCGGTCGGGTCGCCCTGAATCGTCCAGCGTCCATCCTGTTCGCGCAAGCTCGCGTTGTTTGCCAAGACCGCAAAACGCAGCAGGCGCTGCGCCTGTGCGCGCGCCGCTTGGTCCGTCAACACGACGCCGTGAACTTGAATTTCGCCGCTTGGTTCGTAACCGCTGCCGGTGAAATCGAGACGCATAGAACCCGTCGGCGTTGGCTCTACGGCGGTCGCATCGTCGGTGGATGAATGCGCGCGCGGCACGAGCGCCGCGCGCACGGTGATTTCATTCTTTGTCAGCGTTCCGGTTTTGTCCGAACAAATCACTGTCGTCGAGCCGAGCGTCTCGACCGCGTTCAACTTGCGCACAATCACATTGCGTTTCGCCATGCGCGCCATACCGAGCGAAAGCACAATCGTCGTAATCGCGGTGAGTCCCTCGGGCACCGCCGCGACGGCGAGCGAAACCGCGAGCAATAAAATATCAATAAAATTGTTGAGCGAACGCGCTTCGCGATTGGCGATAAATAAAATCAAGCCCATCAAAACCGCGATGGCAATGACAATTTTGCCGAGCAGCGCGCCGACCACGTTCAATTCTTTTTGCAGCGGCGTCGGCTCTTCTTTTTGCGCGTGCAGCGTATCGGCGATTTTGCCGATTTCAGTCGTCGCGCCCGTTGCGGTCGCGATGGCGCGTCCGCGTCCCGCTGTGACCGCCGTCCCGCTAAACACCATATTCGATTGGTCGCCTACGCTCGCTTCATTAGCAAGCGTGTCGCTGTCTTTGGAGACCGCAGAACTTTCGCCGGTGAGCGCGCTTTCGGCGACGCGCAGCGCGATAGATTCCAACACGCGCGCGTCGGCGGGCAAAGTGTCGCCTTCTTCCAGCAGCAGGATATCGCCCGGCACGACCTCATTGGCGTGAATGATTTGCGGCGCGCCTTTGCGTAAAACGCGCGCGGTGGGCGCGGACATGGCTTGCAGCGCCGCGACGGCATGTTCCGCGCGATTTTCTTGCGCGTAACCCAAGCCCGCGTTCAAAAGCACAATCGCTAGAATCGTGAATGTTTCGTATGGCAATCCGCTTTCCTGTTCAATCAGCCACGCCACAAACGAAACTATGGTGGCGGCGAGAAGCAGCGTCGTAAGCGGATTTTGAAACTGCGCGATAAATTTTTTCCATTCGGGTTCGGGCGGCGTGCGCGGCAATTCATTTTTGCCATACTGTTCCAGACGCGTCCGCGCTTGGCGCGCGCTCAAACCGTGTGCCGCGTCGACGTCAAAATGCGCCAGAACTGTCGCGACGCTCTCACGATAGGGTATAAAAGTTTCGCTCATGCGCGTTTCTCAAAGACCAAGTGCATTTGTGGGAGAACAAAAACGGGCGAAATGGTTGGATAGCGCTCGAACAACATGAAATCGCGTAGGCGCCTGCCAGAGTCATTGCGAAAAGCGCGCGCTGCGCCGAGTCAAGTTTCTCGCGCAAGCGCAGCGTGACCGAGTGATCGTTTGGCAGAAACAAGCCGCGCGCGAGATTGATTTTCTCGCGCGCGGCTTGTTTCGCCGGGAGTGTGGACAGAAAGATGTTGAACCAGAGAGCGGAATAATTATTCATCCTGCAAGCCGCGTTGCAAGTTTTACTTTATTGTCGCCATCACTTGTCCCTTTGCAAACCGCAAGCGGTAAAAAATTCCGAACGGAGCGCCGCGTCGTTCGCATAATGGCCGCGCCAGACGGTCGTGCGCGTGATGGGCGAAATTTCGCGCACGCCGCGCATTTCCATGCAGAGATGATGCGCTTCAAGATACACTGCCACGCCGTGCGGATGAAGCATTGTCTCGAGCGTATCCGCGATTTGCTGTCCGATGCGCTCTTGCACCGCAAAGCGTTTGGCAAAGAGCCGCACAAGGCGCGTTAATTTGGAAATGCCGATAATATTTTCGTGCGCGATGTATCCGACATAAGCCATGCCATAAAAAGGCAGCGCATGATGTTCGCACAGCGCGAAAAATGGAATCGGACCTTCGATGACTTGGCTCAAACGGCAGTCGGGCTCGCCGTGACATTCCGTGTCAAAGACGCGCAATAATTTAGGGTCGCCATCGTAACCTTCGGTGATATCAAAGAGCGCTTGGATAAAACGACGCGGCGTATCTTGAGTGGCGGGCGTATTCAAATCGAGACCAAAGGCGGAAAAAATTTCCGCGGCGTATCCTTCGAATTTTCGAAATTGTTCATCCGATATCTGACGCATCTGTAGTTTCATCGCGGCTTGATATTCAATGTCCTCAGGGTCATCATGGGCAAGCATCGTTATTTTTTCACTCCTCTAAAAATGCGCGACAAATTTGAAATTTGTCGCGCCAATTGTCCGTTTTCATTGGCTGTGGGCGCGCCAATGGCTTGTGGACAACGCGTATAACTTTTTTGCGCGCGTGAATCGTAGGCACGCGCCAAGGTATGTGACCCAAGCGAACGTAAAATTACGCCAGCTCCACCATAGCTCGCGCGACCTTTTTTGATGTTCGATTCAATCATCTTGTAAAAAGCGCGTGCGCGCCGGCGGCGAGATTGGGTAAAAAGAAAAACGCGATGGCAAGAATCACGTACACAATCAATAGCTGCGCGCCTTCGAGCCAATTCGATTCGCCGTCGAGCGCAATCAACGCGGTGATTAACACCGCCGCGATTAACGCCGCGATTTCAAATTGATTAAAGACCAGCGTCAACTGCTGTCCGAACAACAGCGCGATAAAAACCAACACGGGCGCGACAAATAACGCGATTTGCAAACTCGAACCGACCGCGATGCCGATGGACAATTCCATGCGATTCTTGAGCGCCATCTCTACCGCGACGAGATGCTCCGCCGCGTTGCCAATGATTGGCACAATGATAACGCCGACAAACAATTCTGACAGCCCTTGCGCTTGAATCAACGGTTCTACCGCGCCGACTAGAATTTCGGAAAGGAATGCGATCAAGACCACCGCCACCGCCAACACCGCCAACGCGATGCGTAGGTTGCTTAATGGGCCATGATGATGCGGCGCGGCGGAGACCTCTTCCGCATGCGCGATTTCGTCGCTCTTGGGTTTGCCGCGCAAAGTAAAAAACAAACTCAGGATATAACTCGCCATCAACGCTACGGCGACGCCAATCGAAAGATATTCCACCGCATTGTGATTCACCGCTTCGATCGCGGAACTGAACATTGTCGGAATGACCAAACCGATAATGGCGATGGTCATGGTCGTCATCATGACCGAGATGCCGCGTCGGTCAAAAAATTGCGTTCCGTTTTTCAAGCCGCCCGCGAGCAGCGAAAGCCCCAACACCAACAACAAATTGCCAAGAATCGAGCCGGTGATGGACGCTTTAACCACATCAAGCAAACCCGCTTGCAGCGCCACAATCGTAATAATCAATTCCGCCGCGTTCCCTAACGTTGCGTTCAACAGTCCGCCAATCTGGTCGCCCGCTTTGACGGACAGGGCATCGGTGGCTTCGCCCAACAAGCCCGCCAGCGGCACGATGCCTAACGCCGAAGTGATAAATAGAATTGTTGGGTCGCCGTGCAGCAATTCAACCACGATCGCGATTGGCACAAAAACGAGCAGCAGATTAATCCACGCGGACGGCGAACGAAAGCGCGCGGCAAACGCGCGGATGGAAAAGGGGTTTTGTCTCATTGAACCGTCACTAATGCTTTGAGTTTGTCATATAGCATAGCGCCAATGCCTTTGATTTCTTGCAATTCCTCAACCGACTTGAAGCCACCGTGCGCGCTACGATAATCCAAAATACGTTGCGCCAACGCGGGCCCAATGTCGGGCAGCGCGTCCAATTCCGCGAGCGTTGCCGTGTTGAGGTTCAGTCGGGCGCTTGCCGCAGGCGTGGCGGGCGCGTTATTCACCGTCGCCGCGCGGGCGGCGGTTGGCGGCGCGGGCGCGCTGGCGCTTGCGGGGCTGCGCGCGTTTTGGGTTGGCACTAGAATTTTATCGCCGTCGCGCAGCGGACGCATCAAATCGAGTTTGCTCAAATCCGCGTCCGCTTGCACTCCCGCGCGTTGCAATGCTTCCGCCATTAACGCGCCGTTGGCGAGTTGAATCGCGCCGGGCGCATTGACCGCGCCGCTCACGTTTACGTGAATGGGCGCGGCGGACGTTTCGGCGCGCGCGGCGCGCGTCGGCGGAACCGTTACCACCACCGGGCGCGCGGGTTCGCGACGCAGCAGATAAATCACGCCCGCCACAATCGCGAGATTCAAAATAAACATCGCGATATACACACGATACGCTTTGAGAAAATCGGCAAGCGTGGACATGGCGAGAATTATAACAAAGCGCGCCGCGGCTTTCAAGCGGCGCGGAGAAATTCATAAAGCAAAATTCCGGCGGCAACCGCGGCGTTGAGGGAATCCATCGCGCCGCGCATCGGAATCTGAAGCGTCGCCGTCGCAAGTTGGCGCGCGGCAGCGCTGGCGCCTTCCGCTTCATTCGACACGATTAGCGCCACCGGCGGCGTCCAATCCGCGCGTGTATAAGCGAGTTCGCCCGCCGCGTCGGATAAATATATGCGCGGCGTATTTTGCAAACGTTCCGTAATTTCATCCCATGACGCGGGAATGAGGGCGAGATGAAAATGCGCGCCCATGCCCGCGCGCACGACTTTGGGATTGAACGCGTCCGCCGTTTCCGGCGCGAGCAAAACCAGCTTTACGTTGGCTGCCCAGGCGGTGCGCAAGATTGTTCCCAGATTGCCCGGGTCGCGGATGCGGTCGAGAATGAGCGTCAACGCCGGCGCGGAAGGGGGCGAGAGGACGGGGAGCGAAAAAACAGCGGCGATGCCTTGAGGCGTCTCGGTATCGCTTAACGCGCGCATGACCGTCGCGTTCGTTTCATATACTTGACGCGTTTGCTTTTGAAACGCGATAACCAGCGCGCGTATGCGCGCGTCGGTGTCGAACGCGGCGCGTTCATAAAATACCATCGTCGGCGCGAGCTCTGCGCGCGCGGCTTCGTGAATTAAACGCGCGCCTTCGAGCAAGAGTTGCCCCGTCGCCGCGCGTCCTTTTTTGTGCGTCAACGCGCGCGCCTGTTTGATTTTTTCGTTCTCAATGCTTGTAATCACAATTCGTTTTCCGTATCAGGCGCGCGGCAAATAAAAAAATTGGAGCAGGTTTTTATCCTGCCCCAATTTTTTTTACGCTGTCGGTTTGGCTTCCGCGCGCGCTTGACTGGATACGTCTACGAGCGTTTTGAACGCGCCCGCATCGCGCACGGCGAGGTCTGCCAACATTTTACGGTCCACTTCGACGCCCGCCAATTTCAACCCGTGCATGAGTTGATTGTAGGTCGTGCCTTCTTCACGCGCCGCGGCGTTGATGCGCGCAATCCACAAACGGCGAAATTCGCCTTTGCGGTCGTGTCGGTCGCGGTCATGATAAAAGAGCGAGTGGGTTAGGGCTTCGTGCGCGCGCCGATACAAGAGATGGCGCGAACCAACTTGGCCTTTGGTCTGTTTGAGTACTTTTTTATGGCGTGCCCGCGCGGGGACGCCGCGTTTTACGCGAGGCATTTTATATTCTCCTTATTACGGTCAAGAAGGCATCCTCGAGCCACTTGACGATAGCGCAGAGACACGCGCATTGAAAAGCGAGTGGAATTTCAAATTTCCGGACTCGATTCGACGCGCGCGTGCCGCAGGTCTAAATAGTTTGCATTCGCAGCAAGATTGACTTGGACTTTGCGACTTTGCGAATACGCGCCAAGCGGATAGATTTTATCGCTTGGCGGATGTCATTTAAATATACGGCGCGAGTTGATTGATTTTCTTTTTCTGTTCGTGCAGTTCCACTTCCACATAACGGTCAAGCTTGCGATTATTGCGTTTGGAATGGCGGCGGCGCAAGTGACCTTTGGGCATATTTTGGCGCATCAATTTGCCGGTGCCCGTGCGTTTGAAACGTTTGGCAGTGGACTTGTGAGTCTTGAGTTTGGGCATTTTGCTCCTTCCACTTGGCGGCAAAATTTTTTGCCGCAGAGATTGAATCTTTCGGTTGCGACTGTGGGCGAGGGAAGGTCGCCGACGCGTAACCCGCGTGACACACACAAACACGCCTCGCGCGAGGCGTGTTTATTTTTCACAGCCCCAACAAATTTTTATGCGACCGGTTCAGAAGTCTCTTGGACCGTTGTTTCCGTCTCGTCCTCGACGCTGGTCGAAGCCGGCATCGCGGCGCGTTGCTCGTCGGTTGGCGGACGGATACGCGCATTCCGCACCGCGCGACGCGCGGCTTCGGCGCCGCCTTTGTGCGGCCCAGGGCCCAAGAGCATAACCAAACTCTTGCCGTCCATCAAAGGCGCTTGTTCAACTGTGGCGATGTCCGCGAGGTCAGCGGCGATTTCCGCCAACGTATCCCGTCCCAACTGCGAATGGGTAATTTCGCGCGCGCGGAACAAGATGCGAATTTTGACCTTGTTGCCCTTTTTCAACCAATCTTGCACGCGGTTTAATTTAAAACCGACGTGATACATGGCGGTCTTGGGGCGGATGCGAATTTCTTTGACTTCGATAACTTTTTGCGCTTTTTTCGCTTCGCGTTCTTTTTTGGTGCGCTCGTATTGAAACTTGCCGTAATCCATAATACGGCACACCGGCGGGTTGGCGTTGGGCGCGACCTCGACCAAATCGAGATTGCGTTCGCGCGCCATCGCGATGGCCTCACGCGGCGGCAAAATTCCTACTTGTTTACCCGAAGCATCATCAATCACGCGCACTTCACGCGCGCGGATTTGTTCATTGACTCGCAGACGGTCTGTTATGTGCTATCCTCCTCAAAAGGGTCGCAATGTAATTGCCGCAATCTAGTTGCGGTTGGAAAATATATCACAGCCGCCCTAAATCGTCAAACACAATCGTATTTTGGAGCGCAGTTTGCATTGGGGGTCAGTTTGCGGGCGAATCCAATTCGCGGCAACAAAAACGCGAAACGTCCCTGCGGACGTTCCCGCGCGCGAGTCTGCGGTTAACTGTTGGCGGCGGTATCGTTGGCGACTTGCGCTAAAATTTCAAGTAACTGCGCGCGCCAGCGCGGATTTGCGTCTGGACCCGGCAGCCACATTCGGTCGCGCGAGGCGCGCACGCGCGCGCCCCATTTTTTATTCAACCGCTCCAAGCGCGCGTTATCTTCGCCGCGAAAACGCGCCATGATGCGCCCATCGTCAAGCGTCAACGCCGCCACCTGCGCGCGGGTCGCCGTCAATTTTAAACGCAAGAGATAAAATAAATTTTCGGTTTGTTCCGGCGGCGGACCGAAACGGTCTTGAAATTCGCGGCGGAGGTCATTGATTTGCGTTTCATCGTTCACGTCGGCAAGCCGCCGATACAAGCGCAAACGCAGCGCCGCGTCGGACACATACTCTTCGGGAATTTGCGACACGAGCGGCAAATCAAGCGTGGGCGCGTGCAGGATGCGCTGCGCCGGATTCAACGCCGCCTCGTCCGACGGCGCTTTGGCGGCGCCGCGTTCCTTGTCCGCTTGCGCGCGCGCGTCTTGAATCGCGCCCGCGAGTAAGCGCGCGTACAAATCCAAACCGACCGCCGCGATATGCCCCGATTGCCGCGCGCCGAGAATTTCGCCCGCGCCGCGAATTTCTAAATCGCGCATCGCCACTTGGAACCCCGCGCCCAATTCCGTCGCTTCGGCAATGGACTGCAAGCGCATGCGCGCCTCATCGGAGAGATTCGCGCGTTTGTCGTGCAACAAGTACGCAAAAGCGCGCGCGGCGCTGCGGCCCACGCGTCCGCGCAGCTGATACAACTGCGCCAATCCAAACTTGTCCGCGTTATTAATAATAATGGTGTTGGCGTTTGGAATGTCAATGCCGCTTTCAATAATCGTCGTGCAAACCAGCACGTCGTACTTGCCCGCCGCGAATTCGCTCATGACCAATTCCAGTTGGTCCTCGCGCATCTGGCCGTGTCCGATGCCGATGCGCGCTTCCGGCGCGAGTTTGCGTAATTGTTCGGTGATGATGCCGATGCCGCGCACGCGGTTATGCACAAAAAAAACTTGGCCCCCGCGGTCCAATTCGCGCAAAATCGCGTCGCGCACCAAACCTTCGTCGTACGCGGCGACATAGGTGCGAATCGGCAACCGTTCGTCGGGCGGCGTTTCAATCGTGGACATGTCGCGCGCGCCGCTGAGTGATAAATATAATGTGCGCGGAATGGGCGTGGCGGTCAAGGTCAGCACGTCCACATGCGCGCGCAGTTGTTTTAACCGTTCCTTGTGCTGCACGCCAAAGCGTTGCTCTTCGTCCACAATCATCAAGCCCAAATCTTTAAAGGTCACATCCGGCGACAAAATGCGATGCGTCCCAATCACGATATCAATCGCGCCCGCGCCCAATTTTTTTACGATTTCAGATTGCTCGGACGTGGAACGAAAGCGCGACAACATTTCGACTGTCACCGGAAATGGCGCGAGACGTTCTTGAAAGGTGTTAAAGTGTTGTTGCGCCAGAACGGTGGTAGGCACTAGAATCGCGACCTGTTTTCCATCCATCACCGCTTTGAACGCGGCGCGTAGCGCGACTTCGGTTTTGCCATAGCCCACATCGCCGACCACTAAACGGTCCATTGGACGTTTTTGCTGCATGTCGCGTTTAACGGCATCAATCACTGTCAGTTGGTCAGGCGTCTCGACGTAGGGAAAGGACGCTTCAAGTTCGCGCTGCCATTGCGTATCTTGAGAGTAGGCGTATCCTGTCACGATTTCGCGCGTCGCATAAAGTTCCAATAATTCTTGCGCAATGTCGGCGACCGCTTTTTTGGTGCGCTCTTTGACCTGCGCCCATTCCGCTGTGCCGAGACGATGCAGCGTCGGTGGATGACCCCCCGGCGCAACGTAGCGACTCAAGCGATCAAGTTGATGCACCGGCACGAATAATTTATCTCCGTGCGCGTATTCGAGGCGCAGGTACTCGGTGTCCGGTCCGCCCAACTCTAATTTTTCGAGACCGCGAAAAACGCCAATGCCGTGGTCAATATGCACCACATAATCGCCTTCGGACAAATCCGCGAAAAACGCTTCGGGCGCGTGCGGACGAGTGTATTGCGTTGTAAGACGGCGCGGCTTGGGGCGTGACCAACCAAAGATTTCGGCGTCGGTCAATAGAAAAAGACTAGAATCGCGAGACTGAAGTTTGGAATCCAAGTCTCTCGATTCTGGTTTCCGACCGTCAAGCTCCAGTCTCCAACCTTCCGCCAACGCCCCTTGCACCAGCGCAATCTCTCCCGCTTGCGGCGCGCGCGTGATTTCAGTCGTCGGAATAACCAAGAAATCGCGTTCGCCCAATAACGCCGCGAGACGTTCCGCTTGACGTGTTACCGCAATTACACGCGCGCCCTGTCCGCGCGCGCGCAGCATTTCATCCACCACGCGTTTGACCTGTCCGCCGAAGCGTTCGCCGGGCGCAAAGGGCAGCGCGGGCGCTTGGTCCACGCCGCGATAATCCAACAATAAACGCGTGTGTCGCAGCATCTTGTCGCGCAATTCTTGCCAGGTGAAATAGGGCCGCGCGAAATGACGCGGCAGTTCGCCCCGTCCTTCCAAATCGGCGCGCACTTGTTCCGCTTGCTGTTCGAACTGTTCGGTCAACGCTTCGAGCTCTTGCCAATCGTCTGCCACGAGCAGCGCGTCGGGCGGCAAATAATCGAACAACGTCGCGGTTTCCGCGAAATAGGGCAGATAAAATTCGATGCCTCGAAAACGCTGTCGGTTTGTCAGGGCTTCGCGGTCTTGACGAAACGTATTCGCCGCGATGGGATGTGTATTGGAAAAATCCAGCTGCGCCGTCCGCGCGGCGGCATCCGGCGCGCGTGATATATCCGCTTCGCTCGCGGGCGTAATGACCAATGCGTCAATGACGCTGCCGGAGCGCTGCGTCGCGGGATCGAATTCGCGCAATGTTTCGATTTCGTCGCCGACCAATTCAATGCGCGCGGGTTTGGCGCGCGAAGGCAGCCAAATGTCCACAATGCCGCCGCGCCGCGAAAATAATCCCGGCGCGTCTACCACCGCTGCGGCTTCGTACCCCAGTTCGCTCCATGCGCGCAATAAATTTGTCAACGAAATATTTTCGCCGCGCTGCAAGACAAATACATGGCGTTGAAATTCCGCGCGCGGCGCGGTGCGCAGCATCAGCGCGCGCATTGTCGTCACGATGAGAGGGGGGGGGGAAACGAGCGGCGCGGACAGAGCCGATAACGCCGCGAGACGCAGCGCGAGCGTTTCTTCGCTCCACGGCATGCGCTCGTACAACAATGGGTCGGGTTCGGCGAAAAAATAAATGCGCTCGGGCGCCGCGCTCCATGCGGTCAAATCCGTCCACAGCTGTTTCGCGCGTTCCACGCGCGCGGTGGCGATCACAATGGGCGCGTGCCATTGCGCGTGCAGCGCGGCGAGGACGTACGGGCGCGCCGCGTCCAGCGTCTCGAGCGCTGTGGTGGCAACCTCTGTCGCGCGGAGACGCGCCAACAACGCCTTAAATTCAGGCGTCGCGTCGAGAAAAGAAACAAGGCCGGAAAGATTCATTGCGCTGCGCGAATGCGCTTTCGTAGCGTTAACAAAATTACGTACGCGCCCATCCACAAACTTGTATAGAACAGCGCGTTACCCAACACATAAATGCCGAGCGGCCCCATATCCAATCCAGCCAGCATGTTATTGCGGGTCATGTCTTGAAAGCCGACAAGATCGCCAACGCCCCAAAAATAATGTGGATAACCGCGCCGCAGCCAAAAATAATCGCCGCCGCGAAATGTATATGAATACACTAACGAGCTTGCGGTCGCTAGCAATGCGGCGCCGAGAAGTATTAGCCAAATTGGCGGCTTTAACGAGACTTGGGCAAGCTTGGCAAACCCAAGACTCGCCAGAATGACTATAAAGCTGATTATCAGTACGAGGCCAATCGGCGGTGAAATGTATTCTGAAATCATGTGGCGTTAAATTGATTCATTGCCGCGACAATGCCTTGGCTCACCCACACGCGCAGGGTCTGTGTCGCGCGCATCAATACCTCATTCAAAATCGGTTGTTCATCCTCTGAAAAATTTCCCAACACGTGACCAAGATCTTGTTTCGGGTCAGGGCGTCCGATGCCGATACGTAAACGCGGAATGTCATCGCCGCCGAGCGCATTGATAATGGACTCCATCCCGTGGTGCCCGCCCGAACTGCCGCGCGCGCGCAGACGAATTTTTCCCAACGGCAAATCCAAATCGTCATATACAATCATCACATCCGGCCGCGCGAGCCGATAGAACGCGGCGAGTTTGCTCACTGCCGCGCCGCTCGAATTCATAAAAGTTTGCGGTTTGACCAATAACACGCGTTCGTCCGCGAGTTTGACTTGGAGCAGCTGCGCGTTAAAACGTTGGCGTTCAAAGTTTTGGCGTTCTATGCGCGCTAATTGGTCCAATGTCATAAAGCCGACATTATGCCGATTGCGCGCGTATTTGACGCCTGGATTGCCGAGGCCGACGATGAGTTTCAACGGCGCGAGTGAATCTAACGCGGGATCGCCGCGGCCCAAACGCCGCGCGAGCCATTTTGAAGAAATTGGCATTTAGAGGTACCGCCGCAAGATATAAATAATTCCCACCAAAATAAAAGCGCCGAACGCATATTGCGCGCCGCGCGTAAAGGCGTCGCCCAAATCGGGCATGCCGGCAAGCAAGCCGTTGATAAGATTGTTGAAATCAGGCATAACGCATCACAATACGCGGCGGACAAAAAATATGACGCCAATCAACGCGAAAATCGCGCCCATCGCAAACATGCCAAATATAAAAATGCGTCCCAGTCCGCCCAAATACGCGGTGATGCCGTCAATGAACGGTTCGACTTCGATTCCGCCCAGCGTGGCGCCAACCGGCACGGGGGTGCGCGTGATACTGGGACGCACAGAGGTCGGACTGGCGCCCGGGGTTGGCGTGACTTGGGTGGTGGGCGCGGCGGTTGGCACGGCGTTTTGAATCGGCGGCGCTTCGGTCGGCGTGATGGTGAATTCCGGGGTTGGGACGGCGGTGGGCAGCGAATTTTGCACCATGACATTGGTCACAAGCGCTTCGCAATAATTACCCGTCGGGTCCACCACGCGCAGGCGAATGGTGTACGCGCCGTCTGTGGCGCTAGCGCTGTCCCAGACGCCCAGCTGTCCGTTGACCACTTGTTCGCGCGCTTCGCCGACTAGATTGCCCCATGCTTCGGTGCCGGCGGGCGCGACTTCGAGTTTGTAATATTGGAAATCGCCGCCGAGTGACGCTGTGCCTTCGATTTGCACAATGCCGCTCACCGTCGCGCCGCTGGAAGGCGCGAGAATCGCGGCATTGCCGCCGCTGCAATCGCGCGCGTTTGGCGCGGCAAACGCGTTTGATAAACTGCCGAGCAAAATGCCGGATAGAACGAGCGCGGTGATACCGCCATAGACGATTTTTTTTATGGACATAATTCTCCTGCGGATAAATCGCGCGCAGATAGCTGACGGATTGTACTACACTATTTGTCGGTTTGACAAAGCGGCGCGGCAATGCTACATTCGCCTTGCGCTCTGGGCGAATAGCTCAGCTGGCTAGAGCGCCTCGTTTACACCGAGGAGGTCGCGGGTTCAAGCCCTGCTTCGCCCACTCAATAAAAAACGCGTCGGTATTTTCCGACGCGTTTTTTATTATTCAGATTTTAGCTTGCATCCATGCCGCCTATGCGCGAATCATGGTCAGGAGCATTTTGAAATTTTCGCTCGCGCTTACGGCGTGCGGCTGGTGCGCGGGCAAGATAATTGCCTCGCCTTGAGCGACTGAAAAAGTTTCGGCGGCGATACGGATTTCCGCGCGCCCGTCAAGAATCTGCGCGAGCGCGTCATAAGGCGAAGTGTGTTCGCTCAACGCTTGCCCTTGCGCGAACGCAAAGAGGGTGACTGTGCCGCCCGGTTTGTTGACCAGCGTGCGGCTGATAATTGAATCGGCTTGATATTGCGCGAGCGACGCGAGTTCCGCCACGCGCGCGACGAGAGAGTTGCTCATAGTTTGAGAATCGCGCATAAAACGAACAAGACGAATGAAACGCTTGATTCGGTCTATTTGTCTTGGGCGCGATTTAAAAGAATATTTTCGCCAAGCTCAACGCGCCTTGCTTCCATGGGACGCGATGCGAAACGCCGGACGCGTTTTTGAATTTGTCCATGTTTGCGACGTACCAATCGTAATTTTCGATGAGCGCGTCTTGATTGGAAAATTTTGGATTAAAGCCAAATGTCTTGCTCGCTTTTTCAATCGAAACGAACGATTCTTTGCCCACCGTTTCATACACCCACGGATACAGCGGCGAGAGTCCGACCGCTGACAAAACTTTGAGCGCGAGAATCGCGGGCGCTTCGGGAATGGAAATAATTTTTTTGCCGTGTCCCGCGCGATCTAACACCGCTTGGAAATCCGTTTTTGGTGTGCCGTAAATTTTCGCGCCGACGTTGAATGTATCGTTCACCGTTTCGCGCGGCAGCGTCGCCACCGCGTAAATGGCATCGCACAAATCTTGAACGGCGAGATATTGGTACGGATTGTTGCCGCTGCCGAGGACGGGGAAATTTTTTCCTTCGTACGCCCATTCGTACAACATCGCAAACACGCCGAGCCGTTCGGGCCCGATAAACGATTTCGGACGCAACACGGGAATGCACATGCCTTGCGCGCGAAATTCTTGCACAACTTTTTCCGCGGTTACTTTGGCTTCGCCGTACGGTCCAACGCCAACCATTTTGTCCGTTTCGAGTAACGGGTGATGGTCTGGTATTCCGTACACGGCGGTACTCGAGATATGAATTACGCGTTCGACATTGTTTTGTTTCGCGGCTTGTAGAACTGCGCGCGTGCCGTCAACATCCGTCGTGTAAATATCTTCGGGTTTGTATAACGGCAGCGCGGCGGCGGTATGCACAACAACATCCACACCGCGCATTGCCGCGTTCAGTTGTTCCAGATTGCGAATATCGCCGCGAATGTCAGTGACGCGGTCTTTGCAATCAGAATAATCAAACGGCGCAAGGTCATACGAAATCACGCGTTCGTTCTTTGCTAAAAGATGCCGCGCGAGATTGATGCCGAGAAAGCCCGCGCCGCCGGTGATGAGAAAGGTTTTGGTCATAAGAAACTATTTCAACTCCATACTCTTTTCATCCACCAACTTTTTCGCCATCGCGCTAAATTGTTCCAACGGCATCGCTTTCAAATCTTCGCCCGTTCGTAAGCGAACGGACACCGCGCCCGCTTCGGCTTCTTTGTCGCCGACGACGAGCATGTACGGAATTTTTTGTAATTGCGCGTCGCGGATTTTCGCGTTCATGCGCTCGCTGCGCGTGTCCACCTCGACGCGGAATCCTTGCGCTTGCAATTTTTTCTGCACCTCGAACGCGTAGGCATTGTGACGGTCGGCAATCGGAATCAATTTTACTTGAACGGGCGCGAGCCATAACGGAAACGCGCCGGCGAGATGTTCAATCAACACGCCGAGAAAACGTTCCGTCGAACCCGTGACGGCGCGATGAATCAACACGGGCGTTTGCGTCGAACCATCTTCCGCGATGTATTCACAGCCCAAACGCGCGGGCTGAATGAAATCCACCTGAATCGTCGAGATCTGCCAATCGCGTCCCAATGCGTCGCGCGCAATAAAATCCGCTTTCGGTCCGTAGAACGCGGCTTCGCCTTCCGCGACAAAATAATCCACATCGTTCGCGTCGAGCGCGGCTCTGAGCGCAGCGGTTGCCTTGGCCCACTTTTCATCGTCCGCCACAAATTTTCCTTCGGCGCCGCGCAGCGACAAGCGCACGCGATAATCCAGAAAATGATACGCGTTCAAAACTTCGCGAATCAAATTCAGCGCGAGCGTAAATTCACTTTCGATTTGTTCTTCGGCGCAAAAGACGTGACAATCGTCCTGCGTCAACGCGCGCACACGCGTAAGCCCGCCCAACTCGCCGCGTTTTTCATAGCGATACAGCGTCGCAAATTCGCAAAAGCGCAACGGCAATTCGCGGTACGAGTGCAAGCCCATCTCTTTGTACAAGGTCATGTGACTGGGACAATTCATCGGCTTGAGGCGCAGGATGATGTCGTCATCCACCATCGGCGGAAACATCACTTCCGAATAATTGTCATAGTGGCCCGATTTTTTGTACAATTCCTCTTTGACCATGTGCCCGGTCCAAACGTGTTGATACCCGTAACGCGTTTGCGCCTCGCGCACATAATCTTCCATCAAATGGCGAACGATTTCGCCTTTGGGCGCGAACAATGGCAGCCCGGGCCCAATGTCATCCGAGAAATAGAACAATCCCAGCTCTTTGCCGATCTTGCGATGGTCGCGTTTTTTCGCCTCTTCGAGCCGCCACAAATATTCATCCAACTCTTTTTTAGATTGCCACGCCGTGCCGTAAATGCGCGTGAGCATTGGATTCTTTTCACTGCCGCGCCAATACGCGCCCGCGATGCTCATTAACTTGAACGCGTCGGCGGGAACATCGGATGTGTTGTGAACGTGCGGCCCCGCGCACAAATCGGTGAACGTGTCGTGTTTGTAAATGGAAACCTCGTTCGTCGGTTTCGCCTGTTCCTCGCCGTGCAAACCGAGTTCGCCCTTTGAAATCGCGTCAATCAATTCCAACTTGAACGGTTGGTCTTGGAAATCTTGGCGCGCTTGCGCGACCGATTCCGTGCTGTGTTGGAACAGATATCCGCCGCGAATAATTTCGCGCATGCGCGCTTCAATCGCGGCAAAGTCTTCGGGCGTCGCGGGGCGCGGCAAAAGAAAATCGTAATAGAACCCGTTGTCAATCGCGGGCCCAATGCCGAATTTCGTGCCGGGAAAAATATCCAACACCGCTTCCGCCATGATGTGCGCGGCGGAATGTCTCAATGGGCGAAGAGCATCGCCATTTTCGCTAACCATTTTCGTAGAGGAGCCTAGAGACTAGAGACTGGAGATTTCTCCCTCTGTTCGGAAAGTCTCCAATCTCTAATCTCCAATCTCTAATCTTCCTTTTCAATCGTATAAAACTCGCCGGTTTCCAAAATCATATATGTTTCGAGGTACGCAATCGCGTCATCATGTTTTGCCACGCGCACCACCGCGCCGCGATTCAATGCCGCTTCGGATAATTCATTCAACTTCATTTGCGTTTTTTGAATGCCGAGCAGCCGAATCATGTGTTCAGCGAATTTTGACGCGTATGCGCGACGATTGCCTTCGCCCTTGCCTTTGGCTTCGGGAATTTTTATGACGGCAATATCGTCCGCGTCCACGCCGCCTTCGACCAATGCTTCGGGCGTGCGAAATTTGCCGTGTTCGTATTCGAGATAAGGCACCTGCGCTTTTTCGTATGCCGCAATCAAACGCGCGGCGACATCCGGATTCTTGGACTGACCGCGCCCAATGTGATTGGCGTACGCCGCGCTAATCAAATCCATCGGCGCGATTTTAACTTTGGCGGCTTCCACTCTGGCGCGCAGCAAGATATAGCGCGGATTTTCGTCATAGCCCATCACATCTTCATCGGGAAACCGCCACAAATAGGCGGACGTGTTGCGCGAAGGCACGTCGAACATGAAATATTTGCTGCCGACTTGGATGCCCTCGTCAGAAATCGAATCGAGGTCTTCGCTTCGCGCGTAATGATATAGGTCAATGGTAGACACGATCGCTCCTTACTGGATTCATGGGTAAAGTAAAAGAATTGTAGCACAGGTTCGTAAATCGCAGAGTGTCAATCTCTACGCTCCAATCTTTGCTCTTTACGTGGTTCCCGCGCGTTCATAACATCTCTTGCGCGTACAATAATTCCGCGTTCAACACTGTCGCGCCGGCTGCGCCGCGCAGCGTATTGTGCCCGAGCAAGACGAATTTGTAATCCATCACATTGCACTCGCGCAAGCGCCCGATGATAGTTGCCATCCCTTTTTCCGCGTCGCGATCGAGTTTCAACTGCGGACGGTCTTTTTCGCGGCGATATACGGTTGGCCGATTCGGCGCGAGCGGCAGCGCGAGTTCTTGCGGCAAGCCGCGAAATTCGTCGAACGCCGCGACAATATCCGCATATTTTGGTTTTGCGTCGGCGTCACCCGCAAATTCCACCGAAACAGTTTCCATGTGGCCGTCGCGCGTCGCCACGCGATTGCAATGCGCGCTGACGCGAATATCGGCGTACTCGACAGAGATAGTTTCTAAAGCGGAGACTGAAGACTGGAGACTTGGCATATTCATTTTGTCTGTTTGATTGCCTTTTAGTCTACCTAAAAATTTGACGGTTTCCTCTTCCACCTTTTCTTCTTCGCCGCCGATGTACGGCACCACATTGTCAATAATGTCGAGCGACGCGACGCCGGGATAGCCCGCGCCCGATAACGCTTGCATCGAAGTCACTAGAACTTTTTTCAAACCAAAGCGTTTGTGCAGCGGCGCGAGTCCCAACGCGAGATGAATCGTCGTGCAGTTGCCGTTGCAAATGATGTAACCGTTGCTCGCGTATTTTTGTTTTTGAATTTCCGCGAGCGCGAGATGTTCCGGATTCACTTCGGGAATCACGAGCGGCACATCCGCGTCCATCCGATGCGGCGACGCGTTGGAGGAAACAATCGCGCCGCGTTTAGCAAACGCGACTTCGAGTTCGCCCGCAATATCTGTCGGCAGCGCGGAAAATACGAGCGGTGCCTGAACGCGCGCGGGGTCGCATGGCAGCACAATCATTTGCGCGAGTTGTTCGGGAATTTCAAACGGCAGCTGCCATTTCGCGGCGTCGCCGTATTTCTTTCCGACAGAATTGTCGCTCGCGGCGAGTTCCGCGATTTCAAACCACGGATGATTTGCCAGCAAAGTGATAAAACGTTGTCCCACCAAACCGGTTGCGCCCAAAATGGCGACGGGAATTTTGTTCATATTCAAGAACCTTTTGGGACACGGATCAACACAGATTCCACAGATAAAAAATCTGTGGAATCTGTGAAATCTGTGTCCTATTGTTTTACGATAGACCGATGAATCGCGCGCACCGCGTTGTCGCCTTGATGTTCGTCCACGACGAGCGAAAGATTGTATTCGGATGAACCTTGCGCGATGGCAATGACGTTGATATTTTTATCGGCGAGCGCGGTAAAGACGCGCGCCGCGATGCCCGGCGTTGTTTTAATCGCGCTGCCGACGACGGCGAGGATGACGATATCGTCCTGCGCCCATACGCGTTCGATATTTTGCGCGCGCATTTCATTTTGAAATTCGCGCTCGAGCTCGCGCACCGCATCCGGCGCGCCCGCCGATTCAATCACGAGACAAATATTTTGTTCGGACGACGATTGCGAAAACATCAAAACGCTAATATTGTTGCGCGCGACAGCGGAAAAGACGCGCGCCGCCATGCCCACCACGCCCTGCATTCCGCGCCCTTCGACGGTGACAAGCGACACATTGCGAATCGTGGTAATACCGCGAATCGGCGAGCCATTATTTTTGGGTTCGCGCACAATCAATGTGCCGGGCTGCGACGGCGCGAACGAATTGAGAATTTCAATCGGCGTATTTTTCGCGGCGACCGGCAAAATCGTTTTCGGATGAATCACTTTGGCGCCAAAATACGAAAGTTCCGCCGCTTCGCCGTACGAAATCTCGGGCAGCGTAATCGCTTCGGGAACGATGCGCGGGTCGGTTGTCATGACGCCGTTTACGTCCGTCCAAATTTGCACCTTGTCCGCGTCGAGCGCCGCGCCGATAATCGTCGCGGTGTAATCGCTGCCGCCGCGTCCGAGCGTGGTGATGATGCCTTTTTTCGTCGCGCCGATGAATCCGGTGGTCACCGCGACTTGGCCCGCTTCCAAAAGCGGCGCGAGTTTCGCGCGCGCTTGCGCGCGCGTTTCATCCATAAAAGGGCTCGCCGCGACAAAATTGTCGTCCGTCACAATCAATTCGTTCGCGGGCAGCCACTGCGACGGAATGCCCGCGTCGTTAAATGCCTGCGCCACGATCGGCACGAGCAAGCGTTCGCCCAAACTGCCTACGGCGTCGGTGGCGCGCGGCGTGATTTCACCCAAGACATAAATGCTGCTGCACAAATCTTCAAAACGGTCGAGCGCATCCGTCGTCGTCGCGATCAACGTTTGACGCGCGCTTTCGTCGCGCACCAACGCGTTAATCACATCGAGATGTTTTTTCAAAAGTTCGTCGCGCGTTTGCAAAAGTTTCGCGATGTTGCCGTTGGCTGATTCTTTTAACGCCGCGAGCAGCGCATTGGTCACGCCGCTCATCGCGCTCAAAACGACGACGACTTGGCGCCCTTTGTTGATTTCGCCGCGCACGATTTCGGCGACGCCCGCGATGCGTTCCGCGCTGCCCACCGACGTGCCGCCAAATTTCATTACAATTCGCATGTTGCCTCCCAATAAAAAACCGCTCATCCCAAAATGGGACGAGCGGTTAACTCGCGGTTCCACCCAAATTATGCGCGCCAGCGCGATACGTCGGCGCACACCAACTCGTTTGCGATAACGGCGCAACCGTGGCGCATTACTTTATGCACGGGCGCCATTGCCTTGCAAATTTCCTCGCCATTCGCGCCGGGGGTATTCATCAACTCGCTGATTAGAGAGTTTTCAGCCAATGACTCTCTTTTGCTGAAATTGCGCGCTTGATTACTCGTCCGGCGGTTTCGATTCCTCAATCAGAAATCGAAAAGCATACGTCTAGAATTAAGGTGGGCGATACAGGGATTGAACCTGTGACCTCAGCGATGTCAACGCTGCGCTCTAGCCAACTGAGCTAACCGCCCGCGCACGGAGAAAATTATAGCACACCTTGCCAAGCCGACAAATTTTTCCAAAATACGGATGCGGCGCGACGGCGCAAAAAATAATGTCGCCGCGCGACGCGCCCGCTATAGACCTTCAGGTTCGATTTTGGAAAATCATGCAAGACCCTTCGGGTTTTCGGAAACCCGAAGGGTCTGACACTCGCAAACGCGCGCGTCCAAATGCGGAAAAATTTTTGCTAATTCGTTCCAATCCACTATAATACGCGGTGCACGCCGGGGTGGCGAAATTGGCAGACGCCCAGGACTTAGAATCCTGTGTCCGTCAAGGACGTGCGGGTTCAAGTCCCGCCTCCGGCACCTTGATTTTTGATTTCAGTTTTTTTGATTTCAGATTTCAAACACATCGCGGAAAGCGGACATTTAATTTTCATGAACATCACCAAAGAATTTACGCCTGACCGTCAAGCCATCGTCACGGTCGAGGTGGATGAAGAACGGATGCAAGGCGCGCTAAAACGCGCCGCGCAACATATTTCGCGTGTGCGCCCCGTGCCCGGCTTTCGTCCCGGCAAAGCGCCGTACGAAATGGTTGAACGCGCGTTTGGCAAAGAGACGCTTGTCGAAGAAGCGCTGGAAGATTTAGCGCGTGTCGTGTACGGACAGGTGTTGGATGATGCCGAAATCAATCCCATTGATGTCGGCAAACTCCAAGTCGTCCAGAACGATCCGCCCATTTTTAAATACACGATTCCGGTTGCGCCGGAAATCAAACTCGGCGATTATAAAGCTATTCACATGCAGCCCGACCCTGTCGAAATTGACGACGCCGAAGTGAATGCGGTCATTGATCGTTTTCAAGAGATGCAGGCAACGCTTGCGCCGGTCACGCGCGGCGCGCAGAACGGCGATGTGGTTATTGTGGATATCACCGGCGGTCTTGCCGATGCCGAGCCGGTCCAAGAAAAAGATTTGCGTATCACGCTCGGTGGCGCCCAAGGCGCGCGATTGCCTTTTGAAGCCGAAATCGTCGGCATGAATGTGGGCGACACGAAAGAATTTGATTACACGTACGCGGACGATTTTGACGACCAAGTCGCGCGCGGTCAAACGGGACATTATATCGTCACCGTCACCGATATTAAAGAAAAACAGTTGCCCGAGTTGAGCGATGAATTCGCGCAAGCCGTCAGTCAATTTAGCACGCTCGAAGAATTCAAGGGCAATATCTATCAACTGTTGCGTCGCCAAAAAGAACACGACCTCGAGCATAAATTCGCCAATGATGTTTTACAAGCCGTCGTGGACCAATCTGAAATCGTGTACGCGCCGATCATGCTCGAACAGGAACTCGAACATCGGCTCGGTCATTTGCAAGAAGATATCAAGCGTCTCGGTTTAACGTGGGAAAATTATCTGAGCTATTCGGGCAAGACTGTGGAAGAGCTTCAAACGGAATTGCGCCCGCAAGCTGAAAAAGCGCTCAAACAAATGCTCGTGTTGGGCGAATTGATGCGCGTGGAAAATATCACGGTCTCGCGCGAGGAATTGAACGCGGATATCGAGCGGCACGTTCAAGAAGCTCTCAAGTCCGGCGCCAAAGAAAATGTCGCGCGCAAAGCGTACACGCAAAAAGACGCGCGCTCTAGCATCGAGTTTAATTTACGCGTCAATAAAATCATGCGCCGCCTTGTCGCCGCCGCCAAAGGCGAACCGACCAGCGGTTTGATTCTCACGCCCGAGATGGTGAGCGGCGAGAATGCGATTCCCTCCGGGCTCATCACCGACCCGCGGCAAGTGCGTCAGGAATTGGCAAAAGGTATTTGAATTAGTGACTCGCGTTACGCACATTCGCTAAAAAAGAGCGCGCAGCCGTACGGCAAATTTGAAATTTGCCCTACCACTGCGTAACATCAGTTAGTGAGTAGAGCGTAGGGAGTAGGCAATCAAAGCATTGCTATGCGCTATCAATCTGGAGTCAAAATGTTCCCGCAAAATTTAATTCCCATGGTTGTCGAAAACACCGGCCGCGGCGAACGCGCGTACGATGTGTTTTCGTTACTGTTAAAAGAACGCATTATTTTTCTTGGCACGCCGATTGACGACCAAGTCGCCAATGTCATCGTCGCGCAGCTCTTGTTTCTTGAACGCGAAGACCCGGACAAGGAAATTCGTCTATATGTCAATTCGCCCGGCGGCGTCATTTATGCCGGTCTCGCGATTTATGACACGATGCAGTTGATTCGCTGCCCCGTCTCGACGTACTGCGTCGGTCTCGCCGCGAGCATGGGCACGGTTTTGTTGGCGGCAGGACACCCCGGGCGCCGCTACGCGCTCCCGAATTCGCTCATTCACATTCATCAGCCGCTCGGCGGCGCGCAGGGGCAAGCGGTGGATATTGAAATCGAGGCGCGGCGCATTATCCGCGAACGCGAACGTTTGAACGATATTCTGGCGAAACATACCGGGCAACCGCTAGAACGCATCATCCGCGATAGCGACCGCAACTATTATATGGAGCCGCAAGCGGCAGTCGAGTACGGCATCGTGGACGAAGTTTTAATCCCCTCGCCCAAAGAGGGCATGGACAAGCTCGGCAGTAACGGCAAGCGTTAATACGGTAGGGGCGTTGCGCCGCAAACCGATGCGCCAACGCCTCTTGCTTTGTATGGAGACGATGCTCATGTTAAGTCGCACGCGACGCGCCGAAGAATATTGTTCCTTTTGCGGCCGCAGTCAAGAACAGGTCAATCGGTTGATTGCGGGACCCGATTCTGTTTTCATTTGCGACGAGTGCGTGGATTTGTGCCGCGAAATTTTGCAGCAAGAAGCCGCCACGCCGCGCGGTGAAATGCTCTCGATCAAAGCGCTGCCGCCGCGCGAAATTTATCGCCGCCTCAATCAATACGTTGTCGGCCAAGAGCGCGCGAAAAAAGTTTTATCCGTCGCCGTCTATAATCATTACAAACGCATCGCCAGCGGCGCGGCGGATGATGTTGAATTGGGCAAGTCCAATATCCTGCTCATCGGTCCCACCGGCTGCGGCAAAACGCTGCTCGCGCAAACGCTCGCCAAAATTCTCGATGTGCCGTTCACCATCGCCGACGCGACCACGCTCACCGAAGCCGGTTATGTCGGCGAAGATGTCGAAAATATTTTGCTCTCGCTGATTCAAGCGGCAGAGAATGATATTCCGCGCGCGGAACGCGGCATCATTTATATTGACGAGATAGATAAAATCGCGCGCAAGAGCGGCGACAATCCCTCCATCACGCGCGACGTTTCGGGCGAAGGGGTGCAGCAAGCGCTGTTGAAAATCATCGAAGGCACCGTCGCGAATGTGCCGCCGCAACAGGGCCGCAAACATCCGCATCAGGAATATATTCAACTCAACACTAACAATATCTTGTTTGTGCTTGGCGGCGCTTTTGACGGTTTGGAAAAAATTGTCAGCGACCGCGTCGCCGACCGACGCAGCGCGGGTTTCAAAGGCGAAATTCAGCGCGCCGCGCGCGACCTGACGCCGCAAGAATTGATGAAGCAAATTACCGCCGACGACCTCGTGCAGTTCGGACTTATTCCCGAATTTGTCGGACGCGTGCCGGTGATTGTGAACGTGGACCCGCTCGACGAGAAAATGTTGGTTCAAATTCTCACCGAGCCGAAAAACGCCATCATCAAACAATATCAAAAAATGTTCGCGCTCGATCGCGTGGAACTCGTATTCACCGACGACGCGCTGCACGCCGCCGCGCAAGAGGCGCTGCGTTTCAAAACCGGCGCGCGCGGCCTCCGCACCATTATCGAACAGGTGTTGCTCGACGTGATGTACGAAATTCCTTCGCGGCAGGATGTGCGGAAATGCGTCATCAATGCCGATACGATTCGTCGCAAGGCGCGCCCCGTGCTGTTGACACAGGCGGAATTGCCGGTCGAGTGGGAAAAGGAGAGCGCGGCATAGTTTTTTGTTCCGACCGCCTAGCGCGGATTCCCAAGCCGTGTGTGGGCCCAAAACCTTGCGGATTTCCGAAAACTTGGAGGTCCGCCCAGTCATTAAAGTGGAACCCGCGCTAATATCGAGTCTAAACGTCAATCGCCCAATCGTGGATTGGCGTTTTTCTTTTTGAACCGCGCGCGCGTCAAAATTTCGACGACTATTTTTTGCAATGGTTGTGCTATAATTCTGGCGCTTGTTCAGCTGGGCTGCGTTCCAGAGTTTTCGAAATGCGGACAAGCGCCGATATAATTTCCGCAAGTTTTGGTACGGAGTTGCGCATGAGTGATACACCGATTCGCGTGCTTGTGGCTAAACCCGGTCTAGATGGACACGACCGCGGCGCCAAAGTGGTCGCGCGCGCGCTGCGCGACGCGGGGATGGAAGTGATTTACACCGGCATCCGCCAAACGCCCGAAATGATTGCGGAAGCGGCGGTGCAAGAAGATGTGGATGTGGTCGGACTTTCGATTTTGTCCGGCGCGCATTTGGAATTGTTTCCGCGCGTGACTGAACTCTTGAAAGCCAAAGGCAAAGACGATGTGCTGCTCGTCGCGGGCGGCATCGTCCCCGACGAAGATATTCCGCGCTTGAACGCGCTGGGTTTCGCCGGCGTATTTGGTCCCGGCACCAACACGCATGATTTGGTGAAATTTGTGCAAGAAAAAATGGCGGAACAGAGAATAAAGGATAAAGACTAAAAGCGGAAGATGGAATCCGCTCCAAGCGCTAGCGCAGATTCCGGATGGGTTCAAGGGACAAACCTTTCGGGTTTCGGAAACCCGAAAGGTTTTATCCCTTCCATCGAATAGGAATTCGCTCTCATTTCTAATTTCCAAGCTCCAATTTTGAATTCTCAATCTCCAATCTCTAATCTCCAATCCCCCCTCGGCATTGCGCGCGCCATCACTCAAGTCGAGCGCGGCGGAGAAAATACGCGGCAGCTCATCCGCGCGCTCTTCCCGTTCACAGGACGCGCGCATATTGTTGGTGTCACCGGCGCGCCGGGCACGGGCAAGTCCACGCTGGTCAATGCGCTGGCAAAAGAATTGCACGCGCGCGCTAAACGCGTCGCGATTATCGCGGTGGACCCATCGAGTCCGTTTTCCGGCGGCGCGATTTTGGGCGACCGTTTTCGGATGCAAGATTTGGCAGGCACAGGCATTTTCATTCGCAGCATGGCATCGCGCGGTCAGTTGGGCGGCTTGGCGGCTGCGGTGGCGGACGCGCTGCTCATCCTCGATGCCGCGAATTTCGAGTTAATTTTGGTCGAGACTGTTGGCGCGGGACAAGGCGAAGTGGAGATTGCGCGGCACGCTCACACGACGCTGGTCGTCGAAGCGCCGGGGCTCGGCGACGACATTCAAGCTATCAAAGCGGGCATCCTCGAAATCGCGGATATTCTCGTTGTCAATAAAGCCGATCGCGAAGGCGCGAATGCGGCGGCGGCGGCGCTCGAAATGAATTTGAATCTGAACCCCAACAAAGCCGCGTGGCGTCCGCCTGTGCTAAAAACGATTGCGTTGACGTTTGAAGGCGTGAACAAAGTTGTGGATGCCATCATGAAACACGCGGCGTATCTGGATGAAAAGCAGTTGCGCGTTCCGCGCGAACGCGCGCGCTTTGACCGCGAACTGCGCGGTCTGCTAGAGCGCGAATTATTGGAGCGAACCTTGCGCCGCGTCACGCCCGCGCGCTGGGATGAATGGCTGCGCCAAATCACGCAGCGCCAACGCGACCCATATTCCGTCGCTCAAGAAATTCTTGATTCGTAAAAACGCCGCTGGGTATGATTCGGCGTTTTTTTGCGCCGCCTAAACTATCAGATTATTTTCATCATAGATTTAGGATTTTCGTATATAATCAGTTGCTCGAAATAAATACGCGTATGTTGAAACTTTATTTGATTCGTCACGGCGAAACGCAATGGAACGCCGAAGGACGCATTCAGGGTCATACCGATATCGAGTTGAATGAACGCGGCTGGGAACAGGCGCGGCGGCTTGCCGCGCGTATGGCTGGCGAAGGCGCGTTCGATGCCATTTATGCTAGTCCGCTGCGCCGCGCGCTGGATACCGCCACGCTGCTTGGCGACGCGCTGCGTTTGTCGGTGATTTCGGACGCGCGTTTGATTGAACGTTCGCTCGGCCAGCTCGAAGGGTTGACCATGAACGACATCAAGGAAAAATTCGCGGAGGTGCATCGCGCGTGGCACGCGGGCGGCGTTCGTCCGCGTATTCCTGACGAAGAAGCGCGCGAGCTGTTTGTGGAACGCACGCGCGGTTTTATTCAAGATATGCGCGCGCGGCATCATGACGGGCGCGTCTTGGCGATTACGCACGGCGGCACAATTAATATGCTCTTGCTGATGGGGCTAAAACTTGATCCTGAACATCCTTTGCCGTTTCATATTGACAATGCGTCCCTTAATCTTTTGCAATGGGACACGCGCGACGCGCGTCTGCGGTTGCTCAACGATACGTGTCATCTGAGCGCGCTGTCTATACCGCACAGCGCATTCTCTCAAACCAATCTAAAAATTAACGCGTCGGAGATGCAATGAGTTCCAAGCCAAATTCTGAATCAACTGAATCCTCCACCGAATCCACGGCTAAAGCTATCGCCGAAACTAATGCGGCAGCGGATGCCGTGAATGCTGTGGACGCGGAAACGAATCTGTCCCAACCTTTGACCGCCGAACAAGAGGATGAGGTCACGCAGTACCTCGCGCAAGCCGAATCCTCGGCGCAAGCCGAAGATTGGGAAGCGACGATCGCGTTGTATCGCAAAGCGCTCGTCATTGACCGCATCCGCGAAGGCGTCGAAGCGAAATTGCAGTGGGCGCTGCGGATGCGCGATATTGACAAGCTCTATCGCGAGGGCAAAGCCAAATTCGACGCGGGCGATTACGAAGGCGCGCTGCCTTTGTTGCGCAAGGCGCGGCTTATGTACGCTAGTCATTATAAAGATGTGGACGATTTGATTGTGCAAGCGCAGTCGCATGTCCAACAAGATAAATGGGACGCGCGTTCCGATCAGGTCAAAGCGGAAGGGAAACGCAATCCCATCTTTTTTATCGGCGCAGCGGCTATTATCGTGGCGGGGCTCTTGATGATTGCGCTGCTCTATTATCAGGGGAACCAAGTTAATATGCCAACGCTCAGCGACAAAATTCCTGCGGTCAGCGGCAACGCGACCGAATCCGACACCGGTTTGATTATTGTGCATGTCCAAACGGGCGCGGGTGCGGAAGCCGCGCCGGGCAAAGCGGTTAGCGTGCATTACACCGGTTATCTCACGGACGGCGCTCAATTCGACAGTTCGATTGGCGGCGAACCGATTACGTTCTTGCTCGGCGCGGGTCAAGTGATTGAAGGTTGGGACGAAGGTATCGCCGGCATGAAGGTCGGCGAAAAACGACGCTTGATTATTCCGCCGCAACTGGGTTACGGCGCGCGCGGCGCGGGCGGCGTCATTCCGCCAAATGCGACGCTCGTCTTTGATGTGGAATTGACTGGCGTGCAATAGAAACAAGAGGTTGCAGTGATTCACGTATCCAATACCATCACTATCGCGCGTTCGCTCGACGAGGTGTTTACGTATGTCGCCGATTACAATAACAATCCGACGTGGATGCCGGTGCTGCGCGTGCAAACGCTCACCGACGGCCCAATTCGCGCGGGGACAAAATTTAAACAGCGCTTTTTGATGATGGGTTCGGAATACGAAATGGATTGTTTGATCCGCGAGCTCGAGCGCGGCAATAAAATTTCGTTTGAATATATCGCGCCCGTGTTTGCTTGGCGCGGTATGGTGCTATTCAAACCTAACGGCGCCGGCACGCAAGTGCAAGCGCAAGGCAAGGTGGAATTGAGCGGGACGTTGCGTTTGACCGAAACGTTGGTCGCGCCCAAAGTGCGTAACCTCATCAACAACACTGCGCCAAAATTAAAACAAGTTTTGGAGAGTTAAAGCCGTATGAACCGATTTAATTTGACACGCCGCGCTTTGGCGTCATTGTTATTGGGCTTGAGCGTGGCGTTATATTTGGCGGCGTGCGGCGGCGCGGCGCCCGCGCCAACTGTCGCGTCCAACAGCGCGCCCGCGGCGAACGTTGGCGCCGCTTCCGCCAAAGCGCCTGCCGAACGGAACGATATGTTCAGCGCCGCGCCGCCGCTGACGATTGACCCGAGCAAAACATATCGCGCGACGATTGAAACGAGCAAAGGCGATATCGTCATAGATTTGTTTCCCCAAGACGCGCCGCAGCACGTCAACAATTTTGTGTTTCTCGCGCGCGAAGGTTTTTATGATGATTTGACCTTTCATCGCTACGAACCCGGCTTTGTGATTCAGGGCGGCGATCCATTGGGTAATGGCACGGGCGGTCCGGGCTACACCATTCCGCCTGAAATCAAACGCGCGCATCCGGCGGGCGCGCTGGCAATGGCGCGACGCGGCGGGCCGCCGGAAACGACGCCGTCCAGCGGCAGTCAGTTTTATATTACGCTTGACGCCACGCCGAATCTCGACGGCGGTTATACTTCGTTTGGCCAAGTCACGCCCGAATCAATGGCGGTAGTTCTGCAAATTCGCAAAGGCGATGTGATCAAGCGCATTACGATTGAGGAAAAATAATCCGCGCGCGAGCCAAGCCATTCCATGACCGCGTTGCGCCGCGTCGGCGCAACGCGCGACGAATGTTTTGCTTTAGCGCAAACTTGCGTGAAAAAAATAACACCTTACGGCGACCCCGTCATTTTTAGCGGGCGCGGCAATCGTCCGCTGGCGGAAAAGATTTGCGCGAAATTGGATCTCTTGTTGGCGGACGCGGATATTCGCGATTTCGACAATGAAAATATTTTTGTGCAGCTGCATCGCAGCGTGCGCGGACGCGATGTGTTTTTGATTCAGGGACTCGGCGCGCCGGTGAATCGCAATCTCGTAGAATTATTTATTTTTCTGGAAACGTTAAAGCGTTCGTCGGCGGGACGCATCACCGCCGTTATCCCGTTTTACGCCTATGCGCGCAGCGATAAAAAAGATATGCCGCGTGTGCCGATCACGGCGCGTTTGATGGCGGATTTGATTGTCACGGCGGGCGCGGACCGATATATTACGATTGATTTGCACGCGGGACAGATTCAAGGTTTTTTCAATATTCCCGGCGACGAATTGCAAGCCTATCCATTAATCGCGGATTATTTAAAAAGTTTGAATCTCGACAATCCGGTGATTGTGTCCGCCGATTTGGGTTTCGCCAAAAAGGCGCGCAATATCGCGGCGAAAATGGATGCGCCGCTAGCGTTCGTGGAAAAACGCCGCATCTCGGGTCACGCCGAAGCGTTGACCGTTATTGGCGATGTGCAAGCCAAGAGCGTTATCTTGGTGGACGATTTGGTCGAAACCGCAGGCACGATTACCGAAGCGGTGAGTTTGTTGAAACGCAGCGGCGCGGCGACGGTAAGAATCGCTTGCACTCACGCAACCCTAGTAGGGCCCGCGCGAGAACGGCTCGAAGCGAGCGACATCGCCGAATTCATTTGCACTGACACCGTAGAGATGCCGGAAGAAAAACGGTTGCCCAACTTTACCATTCTCTCGGTCGCGCCGCTGTTGGCGGGCGTCATTGAACGCACTAATAGAGCCGAGAGCGTGGGCGAATTGGTGGGCGACACACTGAATTTGTGAGCAAAGGAGTGGGCAGCTAGCGATCGGGAGCAATCCTTGCCGCGTACGATTCGCTGCTTGTGGCTCGAAAGCAATCATGTTAAAGAATCTATATTATAAAATCGCGGGCGATCCAAACGAAAAAGAACTCAAAGCGTTGCAACCGTTGGTCACGGAAATCAACGCGCTCGAACCCGCGTTTGAAAAATTGTCTGACGATGAATTGCGCGCCAAGACGGATGATTTCCGCGCGCGTTTTTCGCGAGCGGTGGAAAGCGAACGTCAGGCGTTTGACGAGTTGCGTAAACGTTGGTTGGACGAAGGCGCGGAAAAAGAACGCAAGGCGCTCGAAATGCAGGTCAAGGAACACGAGCAAAAACTTCTCGACCTTGAACAGGCGACGCTCGATGAATTGCTGCCCGAAGCGTTCGCGGCCGTGCGCGAGGCGTCGCGGCGCGCGAATGGTCAGCGTCATTTCGATGTGCAGTTGATGGCGGGCGTGGCGTTGCACGACGGCAAGATTGCGGAAATGCGGACGGGCGAAGGCAAGACGCTCGTCGCCACGCTGCCGTTGTATCTCAACGCGCTGGCGGGGCGCGGCGTGCATCTCATCACCCCCAACGATTACTTGTCGCGTGTGGGCGCGGGATGGATGGGCGCGGTCTATTTGCGGCTGGGCATGAGCGCCGCCGTTATCGCGCACGAATTCGCCGGCATCTACAATCCAAATTTCAGTGATCCCAATCCACACAGCGACGATCGCTTGAATCACTTTTTGCCGGTCGCGCGGCGCGAGGCGTACGCGGCGGACATTTTGTACGGCACCAACAACGAATTCGGTTTCGATTATTTGCGCGACAATATGGTCGTGGATTTGTCGCAAATGGCGCAGCGCGCATTGCACTATGCCATCGTGGACGAGGTGGACAATATTTTGATTGACGAGGCGCGCACGCCGCTCATCATTTCCGGAAGCGCCGAAGAATCGTCGCGCGAATATCAGCGCTTTGCTTCGATTATGCCGCGAATGGTCGAGGAAGAAGATTATACGATTGATCTCAAATTGCGTGTTGTGTCGCCGACCGAAGCGGGCATTGAAAAAGTGGAGCGCGCGCTTGGCATTCCGCCGAACAAATCTATTTATGACCCCGATTTTTTGGAACTCACTTCGTATTTTGATAACGCGCTCAAAGCGCACGCGCTGTTCAAACTTGACAAGGATTACGTCGTGCGCGATGGCGAAGTCGTTATCGTGGACGAATTTACCGGACGCTTGATGTTCGGGCGACGTTATTCCGAAGGTTTGCACCAAGCCATCGAAGCCAAAGAAAATGTCAAAGTGCAGCGCGAATCGTTGACGCTGGCGACGATTACGTTTCAAAATTATTTTCGCATGTACAACAAACTCGCGGGCATGACCGGCACGGCGAAAACCGAAGAGGAAGAGTTTGGCAAAATTTACGGTTTGGATGTCATCGTTATTCCGACCAATCGGCCCATGATTCGGGATGACGATTCGGATGTCATTTACAAAAACGAACAAGCGAAATATAAAGCGGTCGTAGACGAAATCAAGGAAATGCACGAGCAAGGCCGCCCGGTTCTTGTCGGGACCACTTCGGTCGAACATTCTGAAATGTTGTCCAAAATGCTCGGCCGCAAAGGCGTCAAGCACGAAGTGCTGAATGCCAAGAATCACGAAAAAGAGGCGACCATTATCGCGCAGGCGGGCAAGCTCGGCGCGGTCACTGTCGCGACCAACATGGCGGGCCGCGGCGTGGATATTTTGCTCGGCGGTAACGCGGAAGGCATCGTGCGCGAAGAGCTGCGCAAAAAAGGCGTGGACTTGACCAAACCCCTCGAAGCGGCGCAATGGGATGAAGCGTTCGCGCGCGCGCAGACGCTGACCGACGCCGAAAAAGCAAAGGTGGTTGAACTCGGCGGCTTGCATGTGGTCGGCACGGAGCGCCACGAAGCGCGCCGCATTGACAATCAGCTGCGCGGGCGCGCGGGGCGTCAGGGCGATCCGGGTTCATCGCGTTTTTATGTTTCACTCGAAGATGAAATCATGAAGCGCATGGGCAACAAAGGGTTGCTCGAAAAAGTGTGGCAAGACGAAGATATGATGATTGACGTGCCGTTGGTCGCCAAAGCCATTGAACAATCGCAAATCAAAATGGAAGGTTACAATTTTGATGTGCGGAAACATTTGCTCGAATATGATGATGTCATCAACAAACAGCGCGAAGTGATTTACGGTCAGCGGCGCAAAATTCTCGAAGCATCGAATTTGCGTTCACTGGTGCTGGACATGTTGCGCGACAATATCGCGTCGCTTGTGGCGACCTTTGCGGCAGGCAACTATAAAGAAGAATGGGATTTGCAAACGCTCGCCAACGAAATCCGTAAAATCTTTCCGCTGCCGAATGACGCGCCCGCCGCGTGGGAAAAAATGACGCCGTCGCAAATTCAGGACCAACTGGACGATTTGGCGGAACGTGAATACAAGGAAAAGGAGACGCAGCAGGGCAGCGAAGAGGAACGCTTGCTCGAACGTCTGGTGATGCTCGACGCGATTGACAAATTGTGGGTGCGGCATTTGACCGCGTTGGATGAATTGCGCGGCGGCATTGGTTTGCGCGCCATCGCGCAGCAGGATCCGTTGGTCACGTTCAAGCGCGAAGCCTTTGGCATGTTTGAACAGTTGAATGCCGAAATCAAAAATCAAATCACGCATTCGATTTTTCACGCGCAGTTGACGCGCGTGCCGCAGCAGCCCGCGCGTCCGATGCAGGAATCGCGCGCGCGCGACACGCAGACGCGCAAAGCGCAGCCGAAAAAGAGCTCGAACCTGAAAGTGGGTCGGAACGACCCATGTCCGTGTGGCAGCGGCAAAAAATTCAAAAATTGCCACATGGGTCGCGAAAACGAATTGCTCGGCGCGATGGCGAACGCGTCAGCCAAAAAATAGAAATTCGCGATAAAATTACGGGCGACGAAATTCTCGTCGCCCGTATTCGATGGAAAGACAATTGATAAAGCGCTATTTTCGGCAGTAACTGGCGGCTCGGAGAAAGGGTAACGCGCCAATCCTGTCAAAATCGCGCGCTTGCGTAAAATAGAGCGCGTTGCGATCCGGTCCATCGTAGCGTGATTTGGTTGTAGGATAGAACGATGCGACTCGGCAATGTAGAAATATTTGTGGTCAGCGACGGTTTTGTGCGAATGGACGGCGGCGGCATGTTCGGCGTCGTGCCGCGCATCTTGTGGGAAAAGATGCTCGCGCCCGATGAATTTAATCGTGTTAAAACCGCGCTGAATTGTCTTATCATTGTCACGCGCGACAAGACGATCTTGGTGGACACGGGTTTGGGCGCGAAATTGACCGCCAAGCAAGAACGTAATTTCGCGCGTAAAGGCGGCGCCAAATTATTGACGAATATGGCGCGCATCGGATTTTTGCCCCACGACATTGATTTGGTCATCAACACGCATTTGCACGCCGACCACGCGGGCGGCAACACCTATCGCGTCGGCCAAGATATTTTGCCGACGTTCCCCAACGCCGAGTATTGGATTCAACGTCAAGAATTTCTTGACGCGGCGTTTCCAAACGAACGCACCAAAGCCACCTACGCGCCCGATAATTTTATTCCACTCGAACGTGTTTGCATGCTCAATGGCGACTCCCAAATCACCGAAGAAGTTCGCACCATCATTACGCCCGGTCACACGCGCGCGCATCAAGCCGTCATTATCGAATCGAAAGGCGAAAAGGCGCTTTTTCTCGGCGACGTTGCCGGACGCACCATTTATCTCGAACATCTGGCGTGGGTGCCTGCTTATGACATCGAGCCGATGGTGAGCATCGAGACCAAGCGGCATATTCGCGAATGGGCGTACGAAGAAAATATGCTGCTCGTGTTTCAACACGATGCCGTAATGACGCTGGGGCGTTTGCATAAAAACGGCAAAGAGTTCAAGGTCGAACGCGTCGCCACCGACTTGTAAAAAAAAAATCGCGCCGTCGCGCGATTTTTTCATTCAAACAATTCCATTTGCGCTTGACGTTCCGCCCGCGCGGGCGGCAATCCCCATGCCAAATGGAATTCGTGCCGCGTCGCAGCGGGCTGCCGCAATAGTTCGTCGAGTCCGCGCGCGCGTAAAAATTCCCAGCCCGCCTGTTTCAATTTTTTCATCCAGCGCGGATCGCGCCATAAAAGATATCGCGTCAATTCCACTTGCGTTTCAGCCAGCACAATGAAACCGCGCAGCGGCGCGGCGCGCGGGATCAATAATTCTTCCAATTCAATGCGCGCGCGAAAAATAAACGCGTACGTATCTTCATAATAGCGTTCTTCGCGCACGGTGCCATTCGCCGAGCCGGGAATAATTTTTTCCGCGCGCCAAATCATTTCAAACGGCGCGGCGTCTTGCGTCACCTGATAACCCAACTGCGCGCCCAACTGCGCCGCGCGCGTTTGCGCGCGCGCGCCCCATTCCGCGGCGTCCTCGTCGCGCCACACCCATTCCGTTTCGTTCAGGTCAGCGCATGCCCGCGCGCCGAGGTCCACCAATTCGCGTTCCGGCGTCGCGAGTTCGGTGAAATCCGCCAAAATCTTTTCATCCAACGCTTCGGGCGTCATGCGCTCCTGCGCGCGCAATAATTCACGCACGCGGCGCGCGACGCGCGCGGCTAACGATGTTTGTTGCGCGTGATTTTGTCGCGTGAACCACAAGACGCGCGTTTGTGCTTGCCAATGGTCCAATTCTTCCGCATAGCCCTGTTTTAAACCGCCATCAATCTGATGCCGCAAAAATTGAAATGCGTTATCGCCCTTGCGATATTCGCGTGTCAACGTCGCGCGCAATACATTCGCGCGCGCCAATTCCGCCAACGCGCCATGATGCGCCCATGAAAAGGGAACGGGTTCGCCGCGCGCGCGCAGTGTCGCCAACGCGCCGCGCAGCGCGGTATCGCGCAGCGTCGCGCTCAGAGCCGTGTCTGACAGCGTCGGTTCGTCGGCGCGCGGCGCGGCGCGCTGCCAAAGCGCTTGATAATCGCCGCGCAGCGCGCCAAACTCGGTCGCGCTCTGCAGCGCCTCGCGCGGACGAAACGCGAAAGCTTGCAGTGTGTACGCTGGCGCGGCGGCCAAGACCAACGCCTCGATGACCGCATGGCTGCCTGACGGAAACGCGACGACGAGACGCGCGTCGTGACGCGCCAATTTTGTCGCCTCGTCCAACGCCTTGATTAATGCTCCGCCGTACCAACCCCAGCGGTGTCGTTCCGTTTCGAGCAGCGGCTCTAACGGCGCCGCCGCATTCTTTCCCAACAGCCAGCGCGCCCATAAAAACGACAGCTCCCAAAAGGTTGGGTCGAGCCGCGCAGGACTGGAAAGAATTAACGCCGCCTGCGCGTCCGCCGCCTGTTCCGCGAGAAAGCGCGCGCTGCCTGCGCCGATGAATGCCGCGGGTAAAGTGGAATTCACAACCTGCGCCGCGTTTGTCGCCAGTCGCAGCGCCGGCGCGCGTTCGCTCAAACCGCGCGCCGCGTTCGTTAACGCGCGCCAAATATTCATTTCGAGAAATTCGGAAGGAATATTCCGCGCGGGCAGCGCGTCAGATGCTGAATACAGCGCCGAACCGACATCCAAGGCGTGCAATAACAATGTCATCACGAGATTGCGCGTCGCGTCCTGCCGAAATTCCGCGTCCAGTTTCTGGGTCAGCGTCGCGAGCGCGTTGAGATTGCGCGGCGTGTAATATTCCAATAAACGTTTGAGCTGCGCAGTGTGCGCGGATTCATCGGCATATAGGCGCTGTGTGAGCAGCGCCAGCGTTAAACCGCGCGGCGCGGCATCGCGCGCGCGTTGACGGTCGCCCGCGGTGACGGCATCGCGCCGCGCGCCGCATGACGCGCAGGTATAAAATTTTTCCGCCAACAGATTTTTTTCGCCGTCGCGCCGATTGATAAAATAATCCACCGTCACCGCGGCGCCGCATTGCGCGCATTGACTCGCGTACAATTTTTCAACATACGCGCGCAGCGTTTCGCTCTCTTTGCGAATTTCGCTCAGGCGCGCCAACGCGGCTTGAATCTCGCGCGCGGGCGGCATCGTCGCTTGCGCGCGCGTCGCCCACGCCACGAGCGGATTGGATTCCGTCGCCAAAATTCTGCGTCCGCGCTCTAACGCCGCGCGCGCGACCGCGTCCGACGCGATGAATGGGTCAACGACCAAATCGCCGGGCTGCGTAAAGTGTTCGATAAAATGCGCGGCGATATTCGCGGGCAGCGGTTGGCGATGCGCGCCGAGAAGATAAAAGCGCGCGTCGCGCGGCGGCACAAATGGTTGCTCTGACACGCGCGCGAGTATAGCACAGTCGCGTCGCGTTGACAGTGGGTAGGCGTTGACCTATACTTGCTAACGATTATTACGCGTTATGTGAATTATTTTTGAATAGGCTTTTCCAAGCTCAAGCCAATCGCAAAAAGCATTACATTGGCTTTAAAGAAGGCAAGCCTAGCTTTAATGGCCCTTTCCGCGTCGCCTATCTCGATAAAGAACATTCTGAGCGGTCATGTTAGAAACCGCTATACGCCGCTATTTTCTCGATTCAGAATGGGTGAATGCCGCGCTTTGTTCGCTCATTGCGCTGATTCCATCAAACAAACCGCGCAAAACACCCGCTCGCAAATCCTAAAATCTCAAGAGGCAAAATTGCCCATGAATCTTTCTCT